>JADHNH010000013.1 GCA_016779605.1 Nevskia sp.
CCCTCCGCCAGCGCCCGCCGCGGCGGCGCATTCTGGCCGGTCAGCAGGATGTCGGCCATCTCCCCGAACAGGGCCTTGAGCGCCAGCGCCGGCGTGCGCAGCAGGGCGGGCCGGCGCAGCACGCGCGCCAGGGTGCGGGCGAAATCGCGGTTGCGCACCGGTTGGGGCGCGGTACCGTTGTAGGCGCCGCGGGCCTGCGGGTTCTGCGCCAGCCAGCGGATCAGGGCGGTGAGGTCGCGCAGGTGCACCCAGCTCATCCACTGGCGGCCGTCGCCCATCGGGCCGCCCAGGCCCAGCCGGAACGCGGGCAGCATGCTGGCCAGGGCGCCGCCGCCGGCGCCCAGCACGATGCCGATGCGCAGCAGGCACACGCGCACGCCGAGCGCCTCGGCCTTGAGCGCCTCGGCTTCCCAGCGCTGGCACAGCGCGGCGCCGAAGTCGCCGCCGGCCGGCGCGTCCTCGCCCAGGGGTGCGTCGCCGTGCGGGCCGTAATAGCCGGTGGCGGAGGCCGACACCAGTACCGCCGGGCGGCGGGCAGCGGCATCCATCCATTGCAGCAGGCGTTGCGTGGTCTGCAGGCGGCTTTGCAGCAGCACCTGCTTGCGCGCTGCGCTCCAGCGGCCGCCGACGATGCTGGCGCCGGCGAGGTTGACCACCGCGTCGGCGGCGCTGACCTGGGCCGTTTCGGCCACCGTGCGCACGCCGGCCGGCAGCACGCGCGCGGCCGCCGCCGGCGAGCGCGTGAGCACGGTGACGGCGTGGTCCTGCTCCAGCAGTTCGGCGCAGAGCCGCCGGCCGATGAAGCCGCTGCCGCCGCTGATGAGGAAGTGCATGCGAACACCCCGCGCTGCGCAGGAGCCTGGTCCGGCACTGTAACGCCGCGGCGCCGTACCACGCGAAGCCGGCGCCGCGGCCGCACCGGAATTGTGCGCTATGATGCGCGCCCTTTGCTGTCCACCGGCGTGTCATGAACCGCGGCTTCTGGGCCGTCTTCGGCTCGTTCGTCATCTGGGGCCTGCTCCCCATCTACTGGCACCAGCTGCGCCAGGTGCCGGCGATGCAGATCGTCGCCCACCGGGTGGTCTGGTGCGCGCTGCTGGTGGTGGGCTACCTCACCCTGCGCCACGGCCGCGGCTGGCTGCGCGAAACGCTGCGGCGGCCGCGGGTGCCGCTGCTGCTGGCAATCTCCAGCGTGCTGATCAGCTGCAACTGGGGGCTGTACATCTGGTCGGTCAACCACGGCCACGTGGTCGAGGCGAGCCTGGGCTATTTCGTCAACCCGCTGGTCAACGTCATGCTCGGCGTGCTGCTGCTGCACGAGCGGCTCAACCGCGTGCAGTGGACCGCGGTCGGCATCGCCGCCGCCGGCGTGGCTTACCTCACCGTGCAGCTCGGCGCCTTGCCGTGGATCGCGCTGTGGCTGGCGTTCTCCTTTGGCTTCTACGGGCTGATCCGCAAGGTCGCGGCGGTGGAGGCGATCCCCGGCCTGGGGGTGGAGAGTCTGTACCTGGTGCTGCCCGCGCTGGCCTACCTGCTTTTCGTGCAGAGCAACGGCAGCGGCGTGTTCGGCCGCCTGGACCTGCTGCACGACGCCATGCTGGTGGTCGGCGGCGCCATCACCGCGGTGCCGCTGGTCTGGTTCGCCTATGGCGCGCGCCGCATCGCCTACTCGGTGGTGGGCCTGGTACAGTACGTCGGCCCGACGCTGCAGCTGCTGATCGGCGCGGTGCTGTTCGGCGAGCCGTTCAGCCGGGTGCAGGCCTGCGGCTACGCCATCATCTGGGCGGCGCTGGCGATCTACACGGCCGACGGCCTGCTGCGTGCGCGCCTGCGCGACGCCGGCGCGGGGCTGCCGGTGACCGAGCCGGAGTAGCTGTCGCCGGTAGCGATTAAGGTAGCGCCGGCGTCCGATCGGCCAGGGCGGTCTGCTCCAGCAGCGCCAGCAGCCGCTCCACCGCGCCGCGGTTGGCGGCCACCGCCTCGCTGCCGGCTGCGCCCATGCGCGCGCGCAGGGCCGGCGCCTCGAACAGCTCGCCCAGGCGCTGCGCCAGCGTGGCGGCGCCGTCGACCGCGTAGGCGGCGCCGGCCTGCAGCAGGAGCTCGCGCGCGGCGGCGAAGTTGTGCATGTGCGGGCCGAACAGCACCGGCAGGCCCAGCGCCGCCGGCTCCAGCACGTTGTGGCCGCCCACCGGCGCCAGGCTGCCGCCGACGAACGCGGTGTCGGCCGCGGCGAGGTAGGCGAACATCTCGCCCATGCTGTCGCCCAGGAATACCTGCGTGCCCGGCTCGGGCTCGCCGGCGCTGCGGCGCGCAAGGCGCAGGCCGGATTTTTCCACCAGGCGCGCCACCTCGTCGAAACGCTGCGGATGGCGCGGCACCAGGATCAGCGCCGCGTCCGGCCAGCGCGCCAGCAGCTCGCGGTGGGCGGCCAGCGCGGCGGCTTCCTCGCCTTCGTGGGTGCTGGCGGCGGCCCACACCGGCCGGCCGGCGCCCAGGCGCGCGCGCAAAGCCCTGCCGCGCTCGCGCTGCGCGGGCGGCACCGCCAGGTCGAACTTGATGTTGCCCATCACGCTCACCGCCGGCGCGCCGAGCTGCTCGAAGCGCGCGGCGTCGGCCGCGCTTTGCGCGGCGATGCGGGTGCAGTCGGCCAGCACGCCGGCGATGGAACGGCGCCAGCGCGCATAGCCGCGGAACGAGCGCGGCGACAGGCGCGCATTGGCCATCACCAGCGGCACGCCGCGCCGGCGCACGGCACGGTACAGGTTGGGCCAGATCTCGGTTTCCATCACCACCACCTGACGCGGCCGCACCCGCTCCAGGAAGTGCGCCACCGCCTGCGGCAGGTCGTAGGGCGCGTAGCTGTGCCGCACGCGCCCGCCGAGGGCGGCGCGCACCCGCTCCGAGCCGGTCGGCGTGGTGGTGGTCACCCACACCCGGCCGGCGCCGTGCCGTTCCACCAGGCGCTCGATCAGGGGCAGGGCGGCGAGCGTCTCGCCCACCGACACGGCATGTACCCACACCGCGGTGCCGCCGTCGGCGGGCGGCACCCGGCCGAAGCGCTCGCCGATGCGCCGGCGGTATTCCGGCTGGCGCCGGCTCTTCCACAGCAGGCGCAGCAGCACGAACGGCACGGCGAGGTGGAGCAGCAGCGTGTAAAGCGCGCGCATGGGGGTTGTTCGAATGGCTTGCGTCAGGATGGCGGGCGGCACGGCGCGGCGCAACCGCTAAAATACAGCGCCTTCGAGCCGTGCGTCTTTCGCGCGGCCGCCGGGTTTCCGCCACGACTTCTTCAAGGACACTGCCGGGCCCGCCACCGGGAATTCAGATGCAGCCTACTGCCACCACCGCCGCGCCCGCGGCACTGCCGCCGCGCCCGCTGCCGCGCGCGCTGCTGGCGCCGCGCCACTGGCCGGGCTGGCTGGGCCTGGGCCTGCTGCGCCTGCTGGCGCTGCTGCCGCTGCCGCTGCTGCGCGCGCTCGGCGCCGGGCTCGGCGAGCTGTTCCACGCGCTGGTGCCGAGCCGGCGCCGCATCGTGCGGATCAACCTGCGGCTGTGTTTCCCGGAGCTGTCGGAGGCGCAGCGGCGGCGCCTGGCGCGGGCGCATTTCCGCGCGCTGGGCATGGGCCTGTTCGAGGTGCCGGTGGCCTGGTTCGCCTCCGACCGCCGGCTGCGCCGCTGCACCGAGTTCGTCGGCGTGGAGCACCTGCGCCAGGCCTGCGCCGACGGCCGCGGCGTGCTGCTGCTGACCGGGCACTTCAGCACCATGGAGCTGGGCTGCCGGCTGGTGCACCTGGCCGGCTTTCCGTTCCACGGCATGTACCGGCGCGCCGACAGCGCCTTTGCCGACTACTGGATGTGCCGGCTGCGCGAGGCGCGCCTGGGCCTGCCGATGGTGCCCAAGGAGGACCTGAAGCGCATCGTGCGGCTGCTGCGCCGCGGCGGCCTGGTGTGGTACGGGCCGGACCAGACGCTGGAGGCGGCCAACGCGGTGTTCGTGCCGTTCTTCGGCCAGCCGGCGCTCACCCTCACCGCCACCTCGCGGCTGGCCGACATGGGCCGCGCCCGGGTGGTGCCGTATTTCCCGCAGCGCGTGAACGGGCGCTACCGCCTGGTGTTCGAGCCGGCGCTTGAGAACTTTCCCAGCGGCGACGACACTGCCGATGCCGCCCGCATCAACGCGCTGCTGGAGCAGGCCATCCGCCAGGTGCCGGAGCAGTACTTCTGGGTGCACCGCCGCTTCAAGGACGGCCCGCCGGGCCGCCGGGACCCTTATGCGCGCTAGTGCAGCGTTGCCGGTTTGCGGGGGCTGCCATTGAAGATCGCCGACGCCGGCTTTTTTGAATCGGTGCGCGGCAGCCGCCGCATCCTGCTGATCGTGTTCGGCGGCCTCGGCGACGTCGTGCACAACGTGCCGGCGCTGCGCTCGGTGCGCCTGAATTTCCCGCAGGCGCGGATCGACGTGCTGGTGCAGGCAGGCGGCGCGGCGATCCTGCGCGAATGCCTCGACGGCTTCGACCACATCATTCCGCACTACGCCCGCCAGGCCGGCTGGAGCGGCCGCAACCTGCGGCAGTTCTGGTCGCTGTTCCGCGCCCGCTACGACCTGTGCATCAATTTCTGGGGCTCCAACCATTCCAGCCTGGTGGCGCTGTGCACCGGCGCGCGCGTGCGCCTGGGCCGGCAGCCGTTCGAAGTTTGGAAGAAGGGCTGGCGGCTGTGCCATACGCACGTGGCGGTGTACCCGTACCAGGCCGAGCCGATGCACGTGCAGTGGAGTTCGATGCTGGAGCAGCTCGGCTTTCGCGTCGACCGGCGCTTCGCCCTGCGGCCCGATGCGCAGCGCTTCGCCGCCACCGGCCTGGAGCCGGCGCTGGGCGGCCGCTACATCCACATCAGCACCAACGCCGGCGACGTGGTGCGGGAACTGCCGCCGGCGCTGCTGGCGCAGGTCGTCAACGGCCTGGCGCGGCGCCTGCCGGAGCATCCGCTGGTGCTCAGCACCAGCCCGGCGCCGCGCCACCAGCAGTTCCTGCGCGAACTGCTGCCGCTGCTGGAGCGGCCGCCGGCGCGGGTCCTGGCCGGCACGCTCGACACCGGCGGCCTGCTGGCGGTGATCCAGAACGCCGCGCTGCACCTGTCCGCCGACTCCGGCCCGCTGCACATGGCGGTGGCCGCCGGCACGCCCTCGGTGAGCTGGTTCATCGAAAACCGCGGCATGCTCGAGTACCTGCCCTCCGGCCCGCGGCACTTCGCCTTCGTGGTGCCGGAAAAGCGCGCGGAAGGCATCGTCGACATTGCGCCGGCGGCGATCGTCGAAAAGTGCGTCGAGCTGCTGTCGGCCACCCCGGCCGGATCGGCCCCGGAGCGGGCGTCGTGAGCGCCGCCGCGCCGGCGGCTCGGCCGCGCATTTCCGCCGTGCTGATCACGCGCGACGCGCAGGCGCACCTGAGCCAGTGCCTGGCCTCGGTGGCCTGGTGCGACGAGATCGTGGTGGTGGACGGCGGCAGCACCGATGCGACGCCCGCGATCTGCGCCGAGGCCGGCGCGCGCCTGTTCACCGAAACCGACTGGCGCGGCTTCGGCGTACAGAAAAACCGCGCGCTGGCGCGTGCCGCCGGCGACTGGGCCTTTTCCATCGACGCCGACGAAGTCTGCACGCCCGCGCTGCGCGCGCAGATCGAATCGCAACTGGCTGCGCCCGGCGCGGCGGTGGCGCTGGAGATGCCGCGGCGCTCGAGCTTCTGCGGCCACTGGATGCGCCACGGCGGCTGGTGGCCGGACCGCGTCACCCGCGTATTCCGGCGCGACCGCGCGCGCTTCTCCGACGACCTGGTGCACGAGCGCCTGATCGTCGACGGCGCGGTGGCGCGGCTGACCGAACCGCTGCTGCACTACACCTACGACACGCTGGAGCAGGCGCTGGCCAAGCTGGACCGCTATTCCACCCTCGGTGCGCGCCAGGCGCATGCGCGCGGCAAGCGCGCCACGCCGGCGGGCGCGGTGCTGCGCGGCGCCTGGGCGTTCTTCCGCACCTACGTGCTGCGGCTGGGGCTGCTGGACGGCTGGGCCGGCGTGATGCTGGCGCTGTACAACGCGCAGGGCACCTATTACCGCTACATGAAGCTGTGGCTGCTCGGCCGCGGCGAACCGCCGGGGCCGCCGCCGGCCTGAGCGCGGACGCACGTCATCACAGCAGCGGCGCCAGCGCCGCCTGCACCCGTTCCAGGGCAACCGTGTTCGGCCGCGCGCGCTCGATGCGGCCGGACGTGTCCGAGACGAGCCAGACCTGGTTGGCGCCGACCGCGCCGGTGAGCTGCGGCACGGTGGGGCCGTACAGGCTGACCTGCGGCGTGCCCAGCGCTGCCGCCAGGTGCGCCAGCCCGGTGTCCACGCCGACGCAGGCGCGCGCGTGCGCCAGCCAGCCGGCCAGCGCGGTCAGGCCCAGGCGCGGCAGCACCAGGCCTGCGCAGGCCGCGGCGATCGCCTGGGCCTGCCGCTGCTCGGCTTGGCTGCCCCAGGGCAGCACCACGCGCAGGCCGCGCGCCGCCAGCCAGGCCGCCAGCTCCGCCCAGCGCGGCTGCGGCCAGCGCTTGCTCTCCCAGGTGGTGCCGTGCAGGAGCACCACGTACGGCTGCGCAAGGTCCGGGGCGGCAAAGCGCGCACGCTGCAGGCCCGCGTCCGGCGCGTATTCGGGCAGCGGATACGCCAGCGCCTGCGCGAACAGCCGGCGCGCGCGCTCCACCGCATGCGCGGCGTCGTGGCGCGGCACGGCGTAGCGGTAGCGGTAAAAGGCGGCGGCCAGGGGCTCGCGTGCGCAGGCCGCGTCGGGTCCCGCCACCGGGCCGCGCGCCTGCCAGGCCAGCCAGGCGCTCTTGACCAGGCCCTGCGCATCGACCACGCGGTCGTAGCGCTGCATGCGCAGCGCCTTGCGGAACGCCGCCCAGCCGCCGCCGAAGGCGGTGCGCAGGGGCTGCCGGCGCCAGCCGCGCAGGTCGCAGGCGACGGTGCGCGCCACGCCCGGATGCCAGGCCGGGATCTCGCTGAAGGCCTGTTCCACCAGCCAGTCGCAGCTCAGGCCCGGAATCGCGCGCACGGCGTCGGTCAGCGCCGGCAGCGTGTGGACGATGTCGCCCAGCGAGGAGGTCTTGACGATCAGGATATGCAAGGTCGCTATGAATCCGTGGCCGGCGCGGCGGGATCGGACCGCTGGGGCTTCGCGAACCGCCGCCGGCTCCGCCGCGAAGGCAACTGCTGATATATTAATTTGATCGGGGCGAAATACGGTACAAGAGGGACTGCGTGAAACGGACTGTGTGCCGCGCGGCGGCGATCGTGATTCTCGCTGCAACCTCCACCGCGCCTGCCCTGGCAACGGCTCCTGCAGTCCAAAGCGCCCAGACGCTGATGGCGCAGGGCGACCTGCCCGGCGCACTCACCCGCGTCGAACGCTACCTCGCCAGCTCGCCGCAGGATCCCGAGGCGCGCTTCACCCGCGGCCTGGTGCTGACCCGGCTCAACCGCACCGACGACGCCATCAAGGTGTTCGCCGACCTCACGCGCGACTACCCGCAGCTGCCGGAACCCTACAACAACCTCGCCGTGCTGTACGCGCAGAAGGGCAACTACGAAAAGGCCCGCGATGCGCTGGAAGCCGCGCTGGCCACCCACCCGTCCTACGCCACCGCCTCCGAGAACCTCGGCGACATCTACTCGGCGCTGGCCGGCGCGGCGTACAACCGCGCGCTGCAGCTCGACCAGGGTAACCAGTCGGTGCGCGACAAGCTGTCGCTGATCAACCAGCTCAGCGGCAGCGGCGGCCCCGGCACCGCCATCGCCAGTGCCGCGCCGCCGGCCGCTGCGCCCGCTGCGCCCGCGCCGCCGCCGGCCGCGGCAGCGCCCCCGGCAGTTGCTGCCGCAACCCCGGCTCCCGTGGCGGCGGCACCGGCAACGGCTGCGCCGGCCGCCGCGGAGCCGAAACCGGCACCGGTACAGCCGGTCGAGCTGCTGCAGGCCTGGGCGCGCGCCTGGTCCGCCAAGAAGGTGGACGACTACCTGTCCTATTACGCGCCCGACTTCCGGCCCGACGGCGGCATCAACCGGCGCCAGTGGGAGGTGCAGCGGCGCGAGCGCGTGGCCAAGCCGGGCCGGATCGCCGTGCGCGTGCTCAATCCGCAGGTCAGCCGGGTCGACGCGCACCATGTGCGGGTCAGCTTCCTGCAGGACTACCGCTCGGAAAACTTCTCCGACCAGGCCAGCAAGTACATCGAGTTGAGCGACGCCGCCGGTTCCTGGAAAATCGTGCGGGAAATCGTCCGCTGACCATGCCCCGACCCACCGACGCCCTGCACAGGCTGCGCCGGCCCTTTACCGCTGCCATCCTGGCCGCGGCTGTTGCGCTGCCCGCCTGGTGTTGGGCGGTGGCCGATCCGCCGCGTCCCGAGCAGGAGCTGCTCGCGGCCATCGACAATCTGCGCAGCGGCGATTCGGGCGCGGCGCTGAAAAACCTGGAAGACCTGGTCAAGCGCGAACCGAACTTCCGCCTGGCGCAGCTCCTCTACGGCCAGGTGCTGGCCGAGCGCTCCGGCGTGGCGCCGGCGACGCCGCTGGTCGACATCAGCGACCCGCGCGTGCGCGACCTGCTGGACGAGTACCGGGTGCGGGTGGCGGAGGCGGAAAAAACCCCGCCGCCGGACGCGCTGCCGTCGCCGATCCTCAAGCTTTCCGCCCGGCATCGATACGCCATCGTGGCGGACCTGCCGCGCTCGCGCGTCTACGTGCTGCAAAACGTCGCCGGCACGCTGCACCGCATCGGCGACTACTACGCCACCATCGCGCGCAACGGCTTCGGCAAGCGCAACGCGGGCGACCTGCGCACCCCGGTGGGCGTCTACCGCGTCACCGGCTTCACGCCGGGCGGCCGCCTGCCGCCGTTTTACGGCGCCGGCGCCTATCCGCTGGATTATCCCAACGCCTGGGACCGCGCCCACGGCCGCACCGGCTCCGGCATCTGGCTGCACGGGGTGCCGCAGACCACCTATTCGCGGCCGCCGCACGCCAGCGAAGGCTGCGTGGTGCTGGCCAACAGCGACCTCATCGCGCTGCGCTCGATGATCGTGCCGGGCGCCACGCCGGTGGTGCTCAGCGACCGCGTCGACTGGCTGTCGCCGGCCCAGTTGGAGCTGGAGCGCAACGCCCTGCTGCACGACATCGAGGACTGGCGCCAGAAATGGTCGCGGCTGGACACCGACGCCTATCTCGACTACTACGACGACAACTTCCACAGCGACGACGGCATGGGCAAGCCGGCGTTTGCCGCCTACAAGCGCCGCGTCAACCAGGGCCGGCGCCGTATCGAGGTGCGCTTGTCGGACATCGACCTGTTCAGCTACCCGGGCGAGCCCAACGTGGTGCTGGCCGAGTTCACCCAGCTCTACCGCAGCGACAACTACAGCTCCACCTCGCACAAGGAGCAATACTGGCGGCGCGGGCCGGACGGCGCCTGGAAGATCCTGCGCGAGGAAAGCCGCGATCTGTAGGGCCCATCTCAAAAAATACTGCGCTTGCCATTTGGCGCGCCAGCGGTGCTCGTTCGGGCTTGGCGAAGCTGCGCTTCGCCCGAACCAGCCCTCACCCTCACATACGTATATGTATGCTCCGGTTCTAAGCGCGGCCTGCGGCGCGCCAACTGCCTGCGCTCGCTACGTTTTTGAGATGGGTTCCAGTTGCGCCGGGCCGCAGGGAATTTTCTGGTGGCGTGACGGCACGAATCTGGCTTATCTTCCTGTCAGGCCCCGTCCGGCGACATGGCGATGCGAGCGTCACTCACCCGCGAAGACCTGCAGCGCAGGAACCCGTTCGTCCAGCCCCAGCGACCCAGGCGCTGGGCCGCGGTGCCCGCCGGCTGCCGGCCGCTGCGCGCCGACGAGCCGATCCGCCGCGGCGACGTGATGTGCGTGGCGCAGAACTGGTACGAGGAATACTCCGGCTTCAGCCTGGTCGGCAAGCTGCCCGGGCCGCCCTCGCGGATCTACGCAGCCACCTGGTACCGCTGGGAGCGGCTGTCCTGAAGCGGGTGGAGTGCGTTGGCAACCCCGTGATTTTCCCTGCTGCAGATGAAGTTGGGGTTCGCCCGTCGGCTCACCCCAACCTACCCCTGCGGCCGTAGGTTGGGGTGAGCCTGCGGACCCCAACACCGCGCTCCCCGGATCAAGTAGCCGCCTGCGCCCGCCGCGTGCGCAGCGCCAGCAGCCGCAGCGGTGCCCGCAGCGCCAGGTACAGCAGGCCGCCGGCCAGCGGCGCCGCCAGGCACCAGACGCCGATGCCGCCCAGGGCGATGGCGGCGAAATCGGCGAGGAACTTGAGCGGGCCGGCGCCGAAGCGCTGCATCAGCTGCGGGATCGACAGCGCCAGGTGCGGCGCTCCCAGCGCCTCGCCGGCGCGGTAAAAGGGGATCAGCAGCGCCAGCTGCAGCGGCGCGCACAGCCAGTTCACCAGCTGCATGACCGGCTGGTTCAGGCGCAGCCACAACGCCACTGCGCCGCACAGCAGCGTGGTCGCGCCCAGGATCGGGAATATCGACAGCATGCCGCCCAGCGCCAAGGTCAGCGCGATCTGGTCGGCGCTGGTGCCCTGGCGCAGCTGCGCCAGCAGCAGGCCCAGCACGCGGCGGCGCCAGAAGCCGCCCGCGGCGGCCGGCGGCAGGGCCGCGCTCATGGCCGGCGCAACAGCAGATCCTCGACCCCGGCGCCGCGCGGCAGCCGGTAGAGCTGGATCAGCATGTAGCCGGCGATGGCCATGTTGCCCAGCGCGAAGATCAGCACCAGCCAGGCGGCGCGCGCCAGGTTGGAGGTTTCCTTGTAGGCCACCCACAGCCAGAAGGTGAAGAAGGCCAGGTAGGTGTCCACCAGCGTGGCGATGAACCAGGGATGGCCGACCACTGCCGCCGGCGTCTTCCAGAACGCCATTTGCGACGAGGCCCAGCCGGTCGCCGCCAGGATCGCGCACAGCGCCAGGGCGAAGATCAGCTTGAGCCTGGTGGTCACGGATACGCTCTTAGCCGGCCAGCGTGAGCTGCATGAGATCGATGCTGCCGGTGCGGAAGCCGCACTCGCAGTAGCTCAGATAATAGCGCCACATGCGCAGGAAGCGGCGGTCGAACTGGCGCTCGATCGCCTCGCCGGCGGCCAGCACGTTGCGGTGCCACTGCGCCAGCGTCTGCGCGTAGTCCAGGCCGAAGAAGCGCGCTTCCTCCGGCGCCAGCCGGGCGGCGCGCGCGAGCTCCTGGAACCGCCCCGGCGGGCACAGCATGCCGCCCGGGAAGATGTATTTCTGCACGAAGTCGCGCTTGCGGCGGTAGTTGTCGAAGATCGCCGGGTTGATGGTGATGCCCTGCAAGGCGGCGCGTCCGCCGGGCTTGAGCGCACGCCTGATCGCGTCGAAGTAGCCCGGCCAGTATTCCTCGCCGACGGCCTCGTACATTTCGATGGACACCACGCGGTCGTAGCGGCCGGCAACGTCGCGGTAATCGCGCAGCTCGAAGCGCACGCGGTCCGCCACGCCGGCCTGCTGCGCGCGCCGCTGCGCCTCTTCGAGCTGCTGCTGCGACAGCGTGATGGAATGCACGCGGCAGCCGGAATGCTGGGCGGCATACACCGCGAAGCCGCCCCAGCCGGAGCCGATCTCCAGCAGGCGGTGCTCCGGCCCCAGCTGCAGGCGCTCGAACATCAGGCGGAACTTGTTGAGCTGCGCTTCCTGCAGCGGCTGCCCGGGGCGTGCATAGACCGCGGCCGAATAGGCCAGCGACTCGTCCAGCCACAGCTTGTAGAAGTCGTTGCCGAGGTCGTAATGGTGCTCGATGTTGCGCCGCGCGCGCCGGCGCGTGTTGGCGCGGCGCCGGTGCTGCCACCAGCCGTAGGCGCGGCCCAGCCAGTTTTTTTCGAACGGGCCCTTGTAGTGCGCCTCGTTGAGGTAGAGCACGTGCAGCAGCGTGGTCAGGTCCGGCGATTCCCAGCAGCCGTCGACGTAGGAGTCGCCGATGCCGACCTCGCCGCCGGCCAGCACGTGGCGGATCAGGCGCGCGCTGTGGATCTGCCAGATGCCGTGCGGGCCCGGCAGCGCACCCTCGTAATGGCGCGAAGTGCCGTCGGGCAGGCGCACGGTGACGCTGCCGACGCGCAGGCCGGACAGCATGTAGAGCAGCAGCCGCAGCCCCAGCGAAGTCTTGCCGCCGCCGGCGTCGGCCGCGCCCGCCAGGCCCTCCGGCAGGTCGGGCGAAAAGCCGTCGCGGCCCATGATGCGCGACAGCGCATCGTCATCCCTGAACCTGCGGTCCCCCATCCTGACGATCCCCTGTGCGGTCCTGCCGATCGCGGCACGCCCCTGAACTACGCAGGCACAGTGTAAGCAGATGCCGCCCCCGCGACTGTGCCCTAGGTCACCGGCAATTCCGGCGGCCGCGGCTTGCGATGGAATTTTGCGCCGCGCAGCCACAACTTCAAAGCCTGCCAGTGGATGCCGGCGACCACCTTGAGCGTCATCAGCGGCATCGCCGCGGCCAGGCGCAGCAGCGCGCCGTCGGTGAGCGGGCGCCGCTCGGCCGCCAGGGTGGCGTCGAGGATCGGCTGGCCCAGCCGGCTTTCGTGGATCGCCACGCGCAGGCGCTCGCCGGGCAGCGACAGCACGAAGCGGTAGCGCCCCGCGGTGTCGAGGAACGGCGAGACATGGAAGCACTTGTCCTTTTCCAGCGGCGTCGAATCCTGCAGCGGCAGGCCGCCGGCGGCGAGCAGGTAGCAATGCTTCTCGCCGAAGGTGTTGCGCACCTCGGCGATCACCGCGCGCAAGCCGCCGTCGCGATGCTCGCAGTACCACAGGCTGAGCGGGTTGAAGGCGAAGCCCAGCAGCCGCGGCAGCGCCAGCAGCCGGATGCGGCCGCCGTCGAGCGCGATGCCGCCGCCGGCGAGCACACGCTCGGCCCAGGCGCGCAGCGCGCCGCTGCCGTCGCCGTGGTCGCGGTCGTGGAACGCCGCCAGGTTGAAGCGGTTGTGCGAGAACAGCCGCAATCCGGCGGCGGCCTCGGCGACGCGGTCCACGTCCACCAGCACGTAGAACAGCCGGTAGACGAAGCGGTAGAACGGCGCCACCCGCCGCCGGTGCATCACGCGCGCGGTGTACAGCGCCGCTGCCTGATGCGCGCTCATCGGCCGCCCTGCGGCAGCAGCGCCGCTGCCGGCTCCAGCGGGCCAGCGTCCTGCGCTTTGGCCGCGGTGGCGCGCGCCTCGGCGCCGATGGCGGCGGCCCAGGCGGGCAGGCAGGCGGGGTCCAGCCCGGCCACGGCGCGCAGGCCGGACTTGAAGCCGTCCTCGTGGAAGCCGTTGGCGGTCCAGGCGCCGGCCCACCACAGCCCGCGGCGGTCCTGGATCTGCGGCAGGCGCCGCTGCGCCTGCACCGTGGCGGCGGTGTATTGCGGATGCGCGTAGCGCGTGGCGTAGAGCACGCTGTCCTGGCGCGGCGGCCGCGGCGGGTTGAGCGAGACGATGTATTCGGTGGGGCCCGGCAGCCGCTGCAGCTTGTTCATCCAGTAGCTCACGCCGATCGGCTCCTCGCTCAGCGCGTCCTGCGCCAGGATCGCGTTCCAGCTGCTCCAGGCGCGCCGCCGCTTCGGCATCAGCGCGGTGTCGGTGTGCAGGTAGGCCTGGTTGACGGCGTAGGGCACCGCGCCGAGCACGGCGCGTTCGTCGGCGTCGGCGTCGGCCAGCAGCGCCAGCGCCTGGTCGGCGTGGGCGGCGCACACGGCGCGATCGAAGCGCTCTTCGCCGGCGGCGCTGGCCAGCAGCACGCCGCCGCCGGCGCGTCGCAGGCGCAGCGCCGCGCAGCCGGGGCGGAAGCGGTCGCCCAGGCCGGCCAGCACGCGCTCGACATAGGCGCGCGAGCCGCCGGCCACGGTCTGCCACTGCGGCCGCTGGTAAACGTTGAGCAGGCCGTGCGAGTCGAAGAAGCGGGCGAAGGCGGGAAACGGGAACGCCATCACGCCGCGCGTGGAGGTGCTCCAGATCGGGCCGGCCATCGCCGCGACGTAGCGCACGCGCAGCGCCATCGGGTAGCGGTTGGCTTCGAGGAATTCGCCCAGCGTGACCTCGGGCAGCGCGTCGGCTGCGAGCAGCGCCTTCACCTGGCGGTTGAAGCGCAGCACCGCCAGCAGCATGCGCAGGTGCACCGGTGAGAGCATCAGCGCGGGCTGCGCGAAGATCTTGGCCAGGTTCTCGTCGCCGGCCCATTCCACGCGGCCGCCGGCCACCGACACGCCCAGCGACATGTCGGTGTCCTGCCGGGCCACGCCCAGCTCGTCGAGGAAACGGTAGAAATGCGGATAGTTGACCGGGTTGCAGACGATGAAGCCGGTGTCCACCGCCAGCCCGCCGGCGGCGCTGGCCACCGTCACCGTGTTGGTGTGGCCGCCGGCGCGGCGCTCCTGCTCGAACAGCACCACCTCGTGCGCGCGCGACAGGTAATGCGCCGCGCACAGGCCGGAGATGCCGCTGCCGATGACCGCGATCCTCATGGCGTGCCGGGTCTCACCTGTCGTGCCTGGAGTTCAATACGCCGGCTTGCCGCCGGCGGGATGCGGCGAACCTTTCAACCGCGGCGCCAGCAGCGGCCACACCGCGTCGAGCAGCTGCGCCTGCGCCTGCGCGTTCGGGTGGATGCCGTCGTCCTGGAACCAGCGCGGACGGTCGGCCGCCACCGCGGCCAGGAAGAACGGCACCAGGGTCGCCTGCTCGTCCCGCGCCACTTCGGCGAAAGCCGCTTCGTAGCGCTGCGTGTAGACCGGGCCGTAGTTCTGCGGGATGCGCATCGCGAACAGCAGCGGCGCCGCGCCCGCGGCGCGGCACAGCCGGATCATGCCGGCGAGGTTGGCGCGCATCGCCGCCACCGGCAGCGCGCGCAGGCCGTCGTTGGCGCCCAGTTCGAGCAGCACCAGGTCCGGGTGGAACCGCGCCAGCGCGTCCGGCAGGCGCGACAGGCCCCCGGCGGTGGTTTCGCCCGACACCGAGGCGTTGACCGCCGCGTAATCCGGCGCCTGCGCCTGCAGCCGCTGCTGCAGCAGCCGCACCCAGCCGGCGCCGTTGTCCAGCCCATAGCCGGCGCTGAGGCTGTCGCCGAAAACCAGTATCGTGTGCGCAGGCGCGGCGGCCGCGGTAGCGGCCGCCAGCAATCCCCATAGCAGCGCGAGCCGGCGCAGCGACCCGAAAATCGCCGCGACTATCGCAGCAGCATTCGCCCCGACAATCATTTTCATGGACGCATCTGAGCAGGGCCGCAGGACTGCGGGCACGGAAGCCGCAAGCGGCGCCGAGATCGTATCGGCGCAGGGCGTGCGCAAGCAAATCGCCACGGGCGCGGCCGACGCGCCGGTGCTGACCATCCTGGACGGCTTGTGCCTGCGCATCTGCGCCGGCGAAAGCGTGGCCATCGTCGGCGCCTCCGGCTCCGGCAAGACCACCCTGCTGTCGCTGCTGGCCGGCCTGGACTCGCCGAGCGCCGGCGACATCCGCCTCGCCGGCGCGTCGCTCGCCGCGCTCGACGAAGACGCCCGCGCGCGCCTGCGCGCCGGGCGCGTCGGCTTCGTGTTCCAGTCGTTCCAGCTGCTGGCCGGGCTGACCGCCCTGGAGAACGTCATGCTGCCGGGCGAGCTGGCGGGCCTGGCCGACGCCGAGGCGCGCGCGCGCCGCACGCTCGGGCAGGTCGGGCTGGGCGAGCGGCTCGGCCACTATCCGCACCAGCTGTCGGGCGGCGAGCAGCAGCGCGTGGCGATCGCGCGCGCCTTCGCCGCCGAGCCGCAGGTGCTGTTCGCCGACGAGCCCACCGGCAACCTGGACCTCGTCACCGGCGGCCGCATCGCCGAGCTGCTGTTCGAGCTCAACCGCTCGCGCGGCACCACCCTGGTGCTGGTGACGCACGACATGAGCCTGGCGCGCCGCTGCGGGCGCGTGCTGACGCTCAGCGACGGCCGCCTGCATGAAGACGCCTGAGGCAGGGCGGCGCCGCGCCGGCTGGGGCGCTGCGCTGCGCCACGCCGTGCTGCGGCTGCGCCGCGGCCTGCGCTCCGGCGAGCTGCGGGTGCTGGCGCTGGCACTGGCGGTGGCCTGCGCGGCGGCGGTTTCGGTGGGCCTGTTCGCCGACCGCGTGCGCCAGGCGCTGGAGCGCGGCAGCGCCGACGCGCTGGGTGCCGATGCGCTGATCGACGCGCGCGACCCGCTGCCGCCGGCCTTGCTGGAGCGGCTGCAGACCCTGGGCTTGCGCGTGGCCCAGCTGCAGCAGTTCCCCAGCGTGGTGGCCGGTGCCGGCGACCAGGTGCAGCTGGCCACGGTCAAGGCGGTGGATCCGGGCTACCCGCTGCGCGGCACGCTGAGCGTGTCGGCCGAGCCCTACGGCCCCGCGCACCCCGCCGGCGGCATCCCGCCGCCGGGCGAAGCCTGGGCCGACACGCGGCTGTGGACGGCGCTCGGCCTGGCGCCCGGCAGCGTCGTGCAGCTCGGCACCCGCGGCATCCGCATCACTGCGGCGATCGCCGATGAGCCGGGCCGCGGCGGCGCCTTTGCCGAGCTGGCGCCGGAACTGCTGATCAACCGTGCCGACCTCGCCTCCACCGGCCTGCTCGGCCCCGGCAGCCGGGTGCAGTACCTCGTCCAACTGGCCGGCGCTGCGCCGGCGCTGGCGGCGGCGCGCAGCCTGCCGCTGCCGCCGGGCATGCGCCTGCACGGCGCGGCGGACGGCAGGCCGGAAATCGAGTCGTCGCTGACCCGCGCGCGGCAGTTCCTCGACATCGCCGTGCTCGCCGCGATCCTGCTCGCCGCCGCGGCGGTGGCGCTGTCGGCGCGGCTGCACGCGCAGCGCCAGCGCGACGAGGTCGCGCTGCTCAAGTGCCTGGGTGCCAGCCGCGCCTTCGTGCTGCGCGCGCTGTCCCTGCAGGTGCTGCTGCTGGGCCTTGCCGCCGGCCTCGCCGGGGTATTGGCCGGGGCGGCCGGGCAGGCGCTGCTCGGGCACTTCCTGGCGCCGCTGCTGGGCACGCCGCTGCCGGCGCCGGGCTGGGCGCCGGTGCCGGCCGCCCTGCTGCTGGTCGCGCTGCTGCTGGCCGGCTTCGCGCTGCCGCCGCTGTTCGACGCGGCGGACACGCCGCCGGTGCAGGTGTTCCAGCGCGCCGCGCGGCCGCGCCGCGGCGCCCACCTGGCGATGGCGGCGGCGGCCGTGGCGGTGGCGGTGCTCACCGCGCTGCAATCCGGCCAGATCCGGCTGGCGGCCTACGTGCTGGCCGGCGCGGCCGCCACCGCTGCGGCGCTGGCGCTGGCCGCCTATGCGCTGGTGCGGGCGCTGGGCGGGGTGCGCGCGCGCGGCGGCGTGGCCTGGCGCTTCGGCCTGGGCAACATCGCACGCCGGCGCGGCGCCGCGGTGGGCCAGATCGTCGCCCTGGGCGTGGCCGGGCTGGCGCTGCTGCTGGTGACGGTGGTGCGCGCCGAGCTGCTGGCGAGCTGGCGCGACCGCCTGCCGCCGCAGACGCCCAACCAGTTCCTGATCAACATCCAGCCGGCGCAGCTCGAGCCGCTGCGCCAGTTCTTCGCCGCGCGCGGTTACGGCCAGCTGCAGTTCTGGCCGATGGCGCGGGCGCGCCTGGTGGCGCTCGACGGCCGGCCGGTGACCGCCGACAGCTTCGCGGACCAGGAAACGCGGCGCTGGATCAACCGCGAGTTCAACCTGTCCTGGACCCAGGACTTCGGCGACGACAACACCCTGGTGAGCGGGCGCCGGTGGGGCGCAGGCGGCCGCGGCCAGCGCTGGCTTTCGGCCGATCAATACGCCGTGGAGCGCCTCAAGCTGAAGCTCGGCGACACCCTCACCCTGGATTTCGCCGGTCGCCAGCTGACGTTCACCGTGCACGACACGCGCAAGGTGCGCTGGGACAGCTTCCGCCCCAACTTCTTCCTGGTCGCCCCGCCGGGCGTGCTGGAGGACATCGGCGAGGTGCAATGGATCACCAGCTTCTACCTGCCGGCGCAGCGGCGCGCGTTGCTGCGCGAGCTGGTGCGGCAGTTCCCCAACGTCACCGCGCTGGACCTGGACGCGGCGCTGGCGCAGGTGCGCGGCATGATCGGGCGCATCGTGGCCGCGCTGGAGTTCATCTTCGCCTTCGCCCTCGCCGCCGGCCTGGCGGTGATGCTGGCGGTGATCGAAGGCTCGCGCGCCGAGCGCGTGCGCGAAACCGCGCTGCTGCGCGCGCTCGGCGCCGGCTCGCGCGTCATCCTGCAAGGGCTGCTGGCCGAGTACGCGGTGCTCGGCCTGCTCGCCGGCGCTGTCGCCGCCGTCGCCGCCCAGCTGCTGGCCTGGTGGCTCGCCGCGCGCGTGTTCGACATGCCCTATGGACCGCGGCCGCTGCTGTGGCTGGCCGGCGCCGGCGGCGGCTGCGCGCTGGTGTCGCTGGTCGGCTGGCTGAGCCTGCGCGGCACCCTGCGCACGCCGCCGCGGCAGGTGCTGGCCGGCGGCTGATCGGAGCCGGCGGCCTGCGTATAATTGCGGTCAAACCGGGAACCGGGGCGGTCTGGATTGGGGGATCCGCATGTCGCCGAAAAACATCTTTCGCATCGTCGCCGTGGTGGCGGCGTTGGCGCTGCTGACGCGCCTGTCGCCGTTCGTCACCGTTCCGGCCGGCGCCAAGGGCGTGGTCACGCTGTTCGGCAGGATCCAGCCGCTGGCGCTGGATGCGGGCCTGCACGTGATCAATCCGTTCGCGCGCGTCACCTCCATCAGCACGCGCATCCAGAAGACCGACTCGCAGGGCGACGCCGCCAGCCGCGACCTGCAGCAGGTGACCACGCACATCGCCCTGCAGTACCACATCAACGCGCAGGACGTGCCGCAGTTCTACCAGAAGGTGGGACTGAACTACGACGAGACGGTGGTGGCGCCGCAGATCCAGGAGACCTTCAAGGCGGTCACCGCGCGCTACACCGCCGAGGAGCTGATCACCAAGCGCGAGGACGTGCGCGCCGCCATCCGCGACCTGCTCGACGCCAAGCTCAAGGACCTGAGCGGCAACGGCCTGCTGGTGGACGACTTCTCCATCACCAACTTCGCCTTCTCGCGCAGCTTCAGCGCCGCCATCGAGGCCAAGCAGGAAGCCGAGCAGCTCGCGCTCAAGGCCCGCCGCGACCTCGAGCGGGTGCAGGTGGAGGCGCAGCAGAAGATCGCGCTGGCGCAGGCCGAGGCCGAGAGCCTGCGGCTGCAGAAGCAGGAGATCACGCCGGACCTGATCAAGCTGCGCGAGATCGAGGTGCAGCGCCAGGCCATCGACAAGTGGGACGGCCACCTGCCCAACGTCAACGGCGGCGCGCTGCCGTTCATCAACCTGGGGCCGGAAGGCACGCCGCACTAACTGGTTGCTGAAAAAAGCCATCCATGGCTTTTTTCAGGTCGCTTCGAAAAGGCGTGACTTTTCTACGCTCCCGAAGATCGATCACATCCGTGCTCGATCTTCGTTGGCACCTCCATGTGCCAAGCACTGCCGCCCCAGCGGGTCGCCGCGGCCGCTACTTCTCGTCCATGGTCATGTCGTCGCTGATGCGCCAGCCTTCGGCGGTGCGCACCAGCACCTGCAGGAAGTGCGATTTGCGCTGGCCCAGCGGCTGGCCGTTGCGGTCGTCGACCTGGCCGCCGGTGCTTTCCTCGCTCCACACCACGGCGACGTCGGGCGTGCGGAAACGCACGTCGGTGACGTGCAGCGGGCTGAGCATCGTCACCGACTGGAAGCCGGGCTCGGCGAACATGCGGTCCAGGAACCGCTCGATGATCTTGCGGCCGGCCAGCTTGGCGCCGAACGGGTTTTCCCACACCGCGTCCTCGGTGTAGTTGGCCGCCACCTGCCTGGCGTCGAAATTGGCGTAGCCGGCGGCCACGTCGGCGATCACCGCGCGCACGTCCGCCTCCGGGGTGGCGGCGGCTGTCGCCGCCCAGCACAGCAAGGAGAGGGGCAGCGCGATCTTGAGCAGCTTCATGGGCGACCTTGCGGGCAGGCGTGAGAAAGGATCGGTCTGATTTTAGGGGGTATTCGCCGCGGCCGTTGCGCAGGCGCACGCGCGGCCGCGCGCGCAGGCACGTGCACGGGCCGGGCGGCCACTCTGGCAAAATACGCGCATGTCCACCCCAGTTCCGCCGGCCCCGGCGCTGCTGTCCGTCCGTCACCTGAAGATCCGCTTCCGCCAGCGACGCTCCTGGCCGTGGCAGCGGCGCGGCTGGATCCAGGCGGTGGACGACCTGCACCTGGACCTGCGCCCCGGCGAAACCCTGGGCATCGTCGGCGAATCGGGCAGCGGCAAGTCGACGCTCGCGCGCGCGCTGCTTGGACTGCAGGCGCCTGCCTCGGGTTCCATCCGCCTGTGCGGCCGCGAGGTCGTCGGCCTGCCGGAAAAGGAGTGGCGGCCGCTGCGGCGCGACATCCAGATGGTGTTCCAGGATCCGCTGGGCAGCCTGGACCCGCGCATGAGCGTGGCGCAGATCGTGGAGGAGCCGCTGCGCGAGCTGTACCCGGACCTGTCCAAGACCGAGCGCGCGCAGCGCGTGCAGGACATGATCGCGCGGGTGGGTTTGCCGGAAGACGCCGCCGGCCGCCTGCCGGGCGAATTCTCCGGCGGCCAGGCGCAGCGCATCGGCATCGCGCGGGCGCTGGTGGCGCGGCCGCGCATCCTGGTCTGCGACGAGGCGGTGTCGGCGCTGGACGTGTCGATGCGCGCGCAGATCGTCAACCTGCTCGCCGGCCTGCGCCGCGAGTACGGCCTGTCGATGATTTTCATCGGCCACGACCTGCCGGTGGTGCGCTACCTGAGCGACCGCGTGGTGGTGATGTACCTGGGCCGGGTGATGGAGCAGGCCAGCGCCGACGAGCTGTTCGGCGCGCCGCAGCATCCCTACACGCGCACCCTGCTGGCGGCGTCGCGCAGCGCCCCGGCGCAGCCGGCTGCGGCGCCCGCGCAGGACGCCGGCAAGAAGCCGGCGGCGCGCAAGCCGCAGCCACCGGCATCGGCGGTGCCCACGCCGACCGGTTGCGTGTTCCACGGCCGCTGCCCGCTGATGGAAGGCGTGTGCGTGCGGCAGGTGCCGCAGCTGCGCCGCACCGCCGTCGAGCATTACGCCGCCTGCCACTTCCTGGCCGCTCCCGCAAGCGGCTGAGCGGGCGGGCGCCGGCTTGGACGCTGCCGGGAGCCGGTGGAAATCTGGATTACTAATGCTGTTGCCGCGTCCTGTTTCAATTCCGCCTCCAAGATTCGATTCTCGGCGGCGGCCGCACCCGCTTGCGCCCCGCGCATCCGGGCGGCAAGGCGCCGCCCAGGCCGTTTCCGGCCGCTTCTCATCGGCTTTCGAAACGCGGTAAATTGTCCGTGGGCTTCAAAATTGCCCATGGGGGCGGCCTGACGGCCGCGTTCAATTACAAATTGCGAGCGGTGGTCGACGCCTAGAGGAAGGCTTTGGTTTTATGGCTAATCGTGAAGAGGGGAAGGTGAAGTGGTTCGACAACGCCAAAGGTTACGGCTTCATCCAGCGTAATGCCGGCGACGACGTATTCGTCCACTTTCGCCAGATTCGTGGGGAAGGGTTCCGCACCCTGCAGGAAGGCCAGCAGGTCTCGTTCAACATCGTCCAGGGGCAAAAAGGGCTGCAGGCCGAGGACGTTGCCCTGGTCTGACGATCCGAACACCCGAGGATCCGGCAGCGGCCCACGCGCCGCGCGCAGGCGCGGCGCTTTTTCACATTCGCCTATCGCGTTCGGGTATGCACCCGGCTTACTCGATGACGCCGTCGCTCTTCGGCTGCGGCGGCGCCGACAGCAGTTTCTTCAGGCCGGCGCCGGAAGCGGCGAAGCCGCCCAGCGACCAGCCGCCGTCCACCGGCAGCACCACGCCGGTGACGTAGGCGGCATAGGGGCTGGCCAGCCACAGGCAGGCCTGTGCGATGTCGCCGGTGGAGCCGAAGTGTCCGAGCGGCACGCTGTCCGTCACCAGCTTGCGCAGGCTTTCCGTGGGTGCCAGGCGCCGCATGCCTTCGGTGTTGTCGATCGGCCCGGGGCTGACCGAGTTCACGCGTACGCCGGCAGCACCCCATTCCATCGCCGCCACCCGCGTGATCATGTCCACGCCGGCCTTGGCGGCGCAGACGTGCATCTGTAGCTCCATCGGGATGTACGCCTGCGGCGCGGAGATGTTGACCACCGCCGCACCGGGCTTGTTGAGGTGGGCAAAGGCCGCGCGCAGCACGTGGAACGTGCCGAGCAGGTCGATGTCCACCACCGACTTGAAGCCGTTGGGCGAGATGCCCAGGGCCGGCGCGGGGAAGTTGCCGGCGGCGCCGGAGATCAGCACGTCGATGCCGCCGAACTGCGCCCCCGCCTGCCGCAGCGCGGCTTCCACTGCCGCCGGCTCGCGCACGTCGGCGGCAAAGCCGGTCGCCTCGCCGCCGTGGGTCTTCAGCGCCGCCACCGCCGCGTCGACTTTTTCCTGGCTGCGCGACAGCACCGCCAGGCGCGCGCCGGCGCGGGCGAAGGCATGGGCCACGCCCAGGTTGATGCCGCTGGTGCCGCCGGCCACGAACACGCTCTTGCCGCTGTAGTCGTAGGGTACTTCCATTGCGCACTCCGCAGGGCGTCAGCCGGGTGGCAGGTAGCGTAACGCCTCCAGCAGCGGCTCGTGCAGGGCGCGCGTCGCCGCCAGCACGCTGGTGGTGGCCAGGCCCAGCGGCTTGCCCTGCAGGTCGGTGAAGCTGCCGCCGGCCTCGGCGACGATCACGCTGCACGCGGCGACGTCGAGGATGTTCACGTCGGACTCCACCACCGCGTCGAGCTTGCCCGCCGCCAGCCAGTGGTAGTGCAGGAAATCGCCGTAGCCGCGGATGCGGTGCAGCTTGGGGATCAGCGCGCCGAAGCGGTCCCAGGCGCCGCTGCGGGCCAGGCTGGCGAGGTTGCCGGTGGACAGGATGGCCTTGTCGATGCTGCGGGTCGCGGCCACCTGCAGGCGCTCGCCGTCGAGCCAGGCGCCCTGTCCTTTTTCGGCCCAGGCGATCTCGCCGACGCCGCCGTTCCAGCACGGCGCGGAGGACACGCCCAGCACCAGCTCGCCGCGCTTCATCAGCGCGATCTGGATGGAGAACACCGGGTAGCCGCGCACGAACGCCTTGGTGCCGTCGATCGGGTCGACCAGCCACAGGTGCTCGGCGTCGCCGGCCTCGCGGCCGAGCTCCTCACCGTAAAAGCCGTGCTTGGGGAAATGGGCCTTGATCGCCGTCTTGATCGCCTGTTCCGCGGCCACGTCGACTTCCGTCACCGGGCTGGCGTCGGCCTTGTAGCGCACCTGGAAATTTCCCCGGTAGGCCTTGCGGATGACCGCCGCGGCGGCCTCCGCGGCTTCCAGTGCCACGGTCAGATAATTGTCCATAACGTCTTGAGCGGGCAGGTAGGAGCGGAATCATAGCGCCGCCGCTATTGCGGCGACTGTGCCGCAGATCGCGCAGCGCGCCGAACGGCGGCCGCCGCCAGCCCGGCGGCCAGCTGCGGCATCGCCTCTGGCCGCGGTGGCGCCGCGCCGTATAGAATCGCGCCGTCGCAGGTGGTTTCGCCACGCCAACGTGGCGGGACTTAAACGGGAAGCCGGTGCGGTGCGTGCTCTCCACGCCCCCACTCCGGCGCTGCCCCCGCAACGGTAGATGGGAGTAGTGCGGCAATAGGCCACTGGGTTTGCGCGATCCGCCGGTAACAAGGCGGCCGCGTCCCGGGAAGGTGCTGCACACGGCGGACACGCTGCAGGTTACGCCACCCCATGAGCCCGGAGACCGGCCCGCGGCAGGCCGGCCGTCCATGCGTGCCTTGTCGGCGCGTGGCGGCCCATTGCAACCGTGGCAGCGCCGGCGGGGACGCCGGTGCGCGTGGAGACCCTTGATGAAAATCCTTGCTGTCGTGGCGCTGGCCGCAGCGCCCTTGCTTGCCTTTGCGGCCGATCCGTCCTCCCCCGAGGTTCAGCTCGGCCCGGTGGAGGTCACCGCCACGCGTACCGACGTGCCGCTGCAGCGGGAGCTGCCGGAAACCCTGGTGGTGGACCGCGCGCAGATCGAGCGCTCGCAGGCCACCGACGTGGCCGACGTGCTGCGCGACTACGCCGGGCTGGAGGTGGCGCGCACCGGCGGCCCGGGCCAGCCGGCCTCGCTGTTCGTGCGCGGCGGCAACAGCAACTACACCGTGGTGCTGATCGACGGCATCCGCGCCAACAACAGCTCCGACGGCAGCGCGGCGCTCAACAACATCGTGCCGGAAATGATCGAGCGCATCGAGGTGGTGGAAGGGCCGCGCTCGACCCTCTACGGGCCCGACGCCATCGGCGGCGTGGTCAACATCGTCACGCGCCAGCCCGGCCCGGCGCAACTCGACGCCAATGTCGGCGGCGGCTCGTTCGGCACCGTGCAGGGCGGCGCGGGCCTGCGCGGCGCCGGCCGGCTGGGCGACGACGCCTGGGGCCTGAGCTTCGGCGCGCAGCAGCAGCGCGCCACCGGCATCCCGGCGTTTGCCGGCGCGGCCGACGACGTGGCGTTCCGCAACCGCACCCTCAACGGCAGCGCGCAGCTGCAGGTGGGCGGCGTCCGGCTGGAGGCGCGGGCCTGGGACGCCGAGGGCAACACCCAGCTGCAGAACGCCGTGTTCGATCCGAATACCTTCGCGTTCACCGGGCGCTTCACCACCACCGGCGAGGACTTCCGCCACCGTATCTTCGCCGTGCAGGCCAGCACGCACCTGCTGCCCAACTGGCTGAGCAGCCTCACTTTGAGCCAGTCCGAGGACCGGCTGGCGCAGAACCAGAGCAGCGACTTCGTGCGCACCGTGCGGCCCGAGGCCGACTGGCACAACGTGGTGGACCTGACGCAGGGCAACCGCCTGTCGTTCGGCCTGCGCGCAAGCCGCGACCGCGTGGATGCGCTGTCGTTCGGCAGCGCCTTCGGCGAGGCCAAGGACAGCGACTACGTCTACCTGCAGGACGAGGCCGACGCCGGCCGCCACCACGCGGTGGGCGCGGTCAGCTACTTGAACGACGGCGGCTTCGGCAAGCGTTTCAACTGGAACGCCGAATACGGCTTCGACCTGTTCGATGCCACCCGCCTGATCGTCAACGCCGGCAGCGCTTTCCACGCGCCCACCGCCGACGACCGCTTCTATCCCTTCGCCGGCAATCCGAACCTGCGGCCGGAAAAGGCGCTGGTGTACGAGGCCGGCGTGCGCCAATGGCTGGGCGCCGGGCACAGCCTGGACCTGCGCCTGTTCCGCAGCGACGTGCGCGACCTGATCGAATACGTGCCGCCGAACTTCACCGCCGTCAACATCGGCCACACCCGCAGCCAGGGCCTGCAGGGCGGCTGGAATTACAGCGGCGGCGGCTGGACCGCCCGCCTGGGCCTGGTCTGGCAGGACCCGGAGGACCGCGACGCGCACGCGCCCCTGCTGCGCCGCGCGCGGCTGTCGGCCAGCGGCGCGGTGCAGCGCCGCATCGGCCGCTTCGACCTCGGCGCGCAGTTCTACACCAGCGGGCGGCGCCACGACATCGGCGCCATCGACTTCCTGCCGACCACCGACGGCGGCTACACCACGTTCGGCCTGAGCGCCGGCGTGCGGCTGCTGCCGGGACTGCGCCTGGACACACGGCTGGAGAACGCGCTCAACCACCGCTACCAGACCGCCGCCGGCTACAACCAGCCGGGCAGTGCGGTCTATGCCACCCTGCGCTACAGCCTGCCGCTGGCGCAGGGCCGCTAGGCGCCGGCGGGGCGCCGCCGCTGCGCACCGGCGCCCCGCTGGTTTAATCTGCGCCACCGAATTCGATTCCGTTGCCGATTCCCGGAGACCGCCGCCCATGGGCCATCGCCTTTCCAAGATCGTCACCCGCACCGGCGACGCCGGCGAAACCGGCCTTGCGGACGGCACGCGGCTGCGCAAGTCGGCGCCGCGCGTGGCCGCGCTGGGCGAGGTGGACGAGCTGAACTGCGTCATCGGCGTGCTGCTGACCCACGGGCTGCCGGAACCCGTGCGCGCGCCGCTGGCGCGCGTGCAGAACGAACTGTTCGACCTCGGCGGCGAGCTGTCGCTGCCGGGCGCGGCGCTGGTGCAGGAGGCCTACCTGCAGCGTCTGGAGGCCGACGTGGCGCAGCTCAACGCGTCGCTGCCGCCGCTCAAGGAATTCGTGCTGCCCGGCGGCAATCCGCCGGCGGCGGCGGCGCACCTGGCGCGCGCGGTGGCGCGCCGCGCCGAGCGCGCGGTGTGGGCGCTGGATGCGGCCGAGCCGCTCAATCCGCTGGCGGCGCGCTACCTGAACCGCCTGTCCGACTTCCTGTTCGTGTGCGCGCGCACGCTGGCGCGCCGGGACGCGGGCGGCGAGGTGCTGTGGCAGCGCAGCGCCAAGTCAAAAAAATAGGCCACACCGGCCACGGCCGCCGCATCTGCCGGCTCGCCGGTTCGCGGGGACCAGTCGTGGCGCCGGGGCGATGGTGGTCGCAGCCGGCGCTCCCGTGAGCAAACGCGTGTCGGCAACGGAAGGCCAATGGCCGGTGTGGCCATCGAAATATGGCGCCGCGAAGCGGCGGCGGCATTGATTTGTATCAATCCGGCAGCCGCGTGCGCGCTCGTTCCAGGTCTTCGCAGACCTGCTCCACCCCGTCGAGCAGGCGCGGGGCGGCGCGCGCCAGCAGGTCCGGATCCACTGCGAACAGGTTGCCGGCGCGCACCGCCGGCACCGCCGGCAGCCGCGACCAGTAGCCGGCGATGGCCTGCGGATCCTCCTCGCGGCCGTACAGCACCGCCTGCGGCGCCGCCGCCAGCATGGCTTCGGCGCTGACCGGCGCGCCGAGCTGCGGCAGCGCCGCGAACACGTTCACCCCGCCGCACAGCGCAATCGCTTCGCTGATCGGGCTGTGGCCGTTGACCGTGTAGGCCGGCGCGGTTTCGATCTGGTAGACCACGCGGACCGGCCGCGCGTGTTCCCAGCGCCGCCGCAGCCGCTGCAGGTGTTCGCGATAGGCCTGCGCGGCCGCGCCGGCCTGCGCGCCGGTGCCCAGCAACGTGCCGAGCCGCGTCAGCGCCTCGGCGACGTCGCCCAGGCCGCGCACCGCCAGCGGCTCCACCCGCAGGCCCAGCCCGCGCAGGCGGGCGATGGTTTCCGGCGACGTGCCGCCGCTCCAGGCCAGCACCAGGTCCGGCTTCAGCCGCAGCACGGTTTCCAGGCTGACCGTGGTGGCGTCGCCGACCTGCGGCAGGCTGCGCACCGCCTGCGGATAGTCGCTGTAGACCGATACGCCGACCAGCCGCTCGCAGGCTCCGGCGGCACAGACCAGCTCGGCCAGGTGCGGCGCCAGGGTGACGATGCGCTGCGGCGCCGCCGCCTGCGCGCGCACGGCCGCGCCGCACGCCAGCAGGCCGAGCACGGCGCATAGCAGGACGCGCAAGGCACGCCGGCGCATCAGGCGATCCACGCCCCCATGGCGAGCAGCGCGGCGAAGGCCAGCAGGATCAGCAGCGCGCGGGTCTGCATGCGCAGCACCTCGGACAGCGCCGCGTCCAGCGACGAGGCCAGCACCGGCCCGCCGCCGTCCTCCCAGTCCAGCGCCGCGTTGGCCACCTCCGACAGCACCGCCCAGGTGTGCTGCCGCCAGTCGGCGGCGCCGTCCTCGTGGCGCAGGCGCCGCCAGGCCCACATCGAATCGTCCATGCTGCCGGCCAGCGCGAACAGCAGCGCCGTCAGGCGCGCCGGCAGCCAGGCGAACAGCGCGTGCTGCAGGGCCGCGCTGCGCGTGGCCGGCGTCGCGGCGTCGTCCAGCCCGAACGGCAGGCGGCTGGCCAGCCGGTAGGCGACGGCGCCGGCCGGGCCGCAGGCGATGAACCACCACAGCGTGCCGAACAGGCGCTCGTGCGACTGGATGAACAGGGCGCCGAGCAGGCTGCGGTGGTCCGCGTCCGGTTCCGGGCCCATCTGCAGCAGGCGGGTCAGCCGCGCCACCTCGCCGGAGTTGCCGGCGGCGCGCGCCGCGCGCAGCCGCTGCACGTCGTCGGCCAGATCGCGCGGGCCCAGGCACAGGAACAGCACGATGCCGGCATACAGCAGCCGCAGGGGCTCGGCCGGCAGCTGCCGCTCCAGCAGCAGGGCGAGCGCCGCGGCGCCCAGCACCAGCAGCGGCGGCATGATCGCCGAGTGCCAGAACGCCGGCAGCGCCAGGCGCTGCCGCAGCGCCGCCCACAGCCGCCGCTGCGCGGCGGCATCGCGGTACGGCGACAGCAGCCGCTCCGCCCCCAGCGCCACCAGCATGGCCAGCAGGTTCATGCGGCCGCTTCCAGGTCGCGGCGCAGGCGCGCCCAGTCGAAATGCGGGCCGGGGTCGGTCTTGCGGTCCGGTGCGATGTCGCTGTGGCCAGCGACGCGTGCCGGCGTGATCGCCGGATAGGCGCGCAGCAGGGCGCGGCCGATCGCCGCCAGCGCCACGTACTGCGCCTCCTCGAACGGCTTGGTGTCGCAGCCTTCGAGCTCGACGCCGATGGAGAAATCGTTGCAACGGCTGCGCCCACCGTAGCTCGATTCGCCGGCGTGCCAGGCGCGCAGGTCGAACGGCACGTACTGGGTGACCGAGCCGTCGCGGAAGATGCAGGCATGCGCCGACACGCGGCGCCCGCCGAGGCCGGCGAAATAGGGATGCGCCGTGGTATCCAGGCGGTTCAGGAACAGGTCGTCGATGTACGGGCCGCCGAACTGGTCCGGCGGCAGCGAGATGGCGTGGATCACCAGCAGCGAGATCTCCGCCGGCTGCGGGCGCTGGTCGAAATTCGGCGACGGCTCGTACTCGGCGCCGGCCAGCCGGTGGCTGCCCGGGTCCACTGCCGTGGCCCGCATCGGCATGCCGGGCCGCGCTCGTACCGGCGTGGTCATGGCGGGGTCGGCGCGGGTGGTGCCGGGGCGTCCGCCGACGGCCGCGGCGGCGGCCCAGCCAAACCGGCCGCCGCAGGCTCTACACTGGCGCTTCCAACGGGAGTCCCCATGCGCACCATTTTCACATTCGCCGCGGTGTTTTGCCTGGCCGCGTGCGCCGCATCCGCGCCGAGCCAGCCCGCCGCACCGGCCGACGCCGCGGCGCCGGCGGCTGCAGCGGCGGCCGCAGCGGGCGCCGGCGCGCTGCCGGAGGTGGACATCCCCTACACCCGGTTCGTGCTGCGCAACGGCCTGACCCTGCTGGTGCACGAGGACCACAAGGCGCCGGTGGTGGCGCTCAACGTCTGGTACCACGTCGGTTCCAAGGACGAGCCGGACGGCCGCCACGGTTTCGCGCACCTGTTCGAGCATCTGATGTTCGAGGGCTCCAAGCATTTCGACCACGACTTCTTCCGCGTGCTCGAGCCGGCCGGCGCCACCGACATGAACGGCACCACCAACGTCGACCGCACCAATTATTTCGAGACGGTGCCGGTGTCGGCGCTGGACCGCGCGCTGTGGATGGAAGCCGACCGCATGGGCTTCCTGGCGCAGGCGATCAGCCAGGCCAAGCTCGACCAGCAGCGCGGCGTGGTGGAAAACGAAAAGCGCCAGGACGAGAACCAGCCGTACGGCAAGGTCGACGACCTGCTGGCGGCGCAGACCTACCCGCCGGGGCACCCGTACTCCTGGACCACGATCGGTTCCGAAGCCGACCTCGACGCGGCCACGCTCGACGACGTGCGCAAGTGGTTCGCCACCTATTACGGGCCCAACAACGCGGTGCTGGCGGTGGCCGGCGACGTCGACGCGGCGGCGTTGCGCGGCAAGGTGGAGCATTACTTCGGCTCCATCCCGCCCGGCCCGCCGGTGCCGCACCTGCGCAGCTGGCCGGCGCCGCTGTCGGCGGACAAGCGCATGACCACCGTGGACCGCGTGCCGCTGCCGCGCCTGTACCTGCTGTGGAACATGCCCGGCGACGGCGAGCAGGACACCGTGATGCTGCAGATGCTGGCCGACGCCCTCGGCGGCGGCAAGGACAGCCGGCTGTACTCGCGCCTGGTCTACCGCGAGCAGATCGCGGCCGACGTGTCCGCCTCGGTGGACGCCAACGAGGCCGGCGGACAGTTCCAGATCGTCGCCACCGCCAGGCCCGGCGGCGACCTGGCGCCGGTGGAGCAGGCGATCCGCGAGGAAGTGCGGCGGATCGTCGAGCAGGGGCCGACGGCGCCCGAGCTGGAGCGGATCAAGACGCAGGACTACGCGGCCATGGTGCACGGCCTGGACAAGGCCGGCGGCCAGGGCGGCAAGGCCGGGCTGCTGGCCGCCAACGAGACCTTCCACGGCGACGCCGGGCATTACCGCATCGAGATGGCCTGGGAGCGGCAGGCCACCCCGGAGCAGGTGCAGCAGGCGGCTGCGCGCTGGCTCTCGCAGGGCAGCTTCGCGCTGCGCGTGCTGCCGCAGGACGACTTGAAGGCCGGCGCCGAGATCGCGGACCGCGCGCAGCTGCCGCCGCTGGGTACGCCGCCGCCGCTGAAGCTGCCGCCGCTGGCGCACGACGTGCTGTCCAACGGCCTGAAGCTGATCGTCGCCGAGCGCCACGGCGTGCCGGTGGTCAACGTCGGCCTGATGGTCGACGCCGGCCGCGCCGCCGACGCCGGCATCAAGTCCGGCACCTCGGCGCTGATGCTCGACATGCTCGACGAGGGTGCCGGCGCGCTGGACGCGATGGCAATCGCCAGGCGCCAGGCCGAGCTCGGCATCGGCATCTCCACCTCGATCACCCGCGACACTTCGCAGATCGGCTTTTCGGCGGTCACTTCCAAGCTGCCGGATGCGCTGGCCCTGTACGCCGGCATGCTGCGCCAGCCGACCTTCGCGCAGGCCGACCTGGACCGGGTCAAGCAGCGCCTGCTGGCCGCGATCGCCCAGGAAAAGGCCGAGCCGTTCGGCATCGCCCGCCGCGTGCTGTCGCGCCAGCTCTACGGCCAGGGCAGTCCCTACGCCTACGCCGGCCTGGGCCTGGAAAGCGACGTGCGCGCCATCACCCGCGAGGACCTGGTCGCGTTCCACGCGCGCTGGCTGCGCCCGGACAACGCCACCCTGCTGGTGGTGGGCGACACCACGCTGGCGCAGGTCAAGCCGCTGCTCGAGGCCAGCCTGGGCGCCTGGAAGGCGCCGGCTGAGCCGGTTCCGGTCAAGCACCTGGACGCGGTTGCCGCCGCGCCGGCGCCGCGCCTGATCCTGATGGACATGCCGGGCACCTCGCAGTCGCTGGTGCTGGCGGCCAACCTGGCGCCGCCGGCGTCCGACCCGGACGAGGAAGCCATGGAAACCGTCGAAACGGTGCTCGGCGGCATGTTCAATTCGCGGCTCAACCTCAACCTGCGCGAGGGGCGCCACTGGAGCTATGGCGCCAGCGCGGCGCTGATCCGCGCGCGCGGGCCGCAGATCTTCCTGGCCTTCGCCAACGTCGAGCAGGCGCACACCGCCGATTCGCTCAAGGAGATGCGCAGGGAGTTGTCGGCCATCACCGGCGCACAGCCGCCGACCGCCCCGGAAACCGACGCCGCCAAGCAGTCGCAGGTGCGCTCGCTGCCGGGCGAATTCGAAAGCACCGGCGAAGTCGCCGGCGCCATCGGCCACCTGGTGGAGTTCGCCCTGCCCGACGACTACTGGAACCAGTATGTGCCGCGCGTGGAGGCGCTGCAGGCGCCGCAGCTGCAACAGGCCGCGGCCAAGATGATCAAGCCGGAGCAGCTCACCTGGATCGTGGTCGGCGACCTGTCCAAGGTGGAAGCGCCGGTGCGCGCGCTGGGCTTTACCGACGTCCGCGTGATGGACGCCGACGGCAAGCTGCTGCGCTAGCTAGCGAACCTTGAACGGCAACGGCACTTGCATCGGCGCCGGCGCCGGCAATGGCGCCGCGCGGCCGCCGCACGGCCTACTTCATCTCGCCGATCGGGCGCTGGAAGGTGTACTTGGCCGGTCCGCCGATCAGGGTGCGCGCGGGCCCGGAGAAGTTGCCGGTCACCGCCTCGAACGGCAGCCCGACCAGGAAGATACCGGTGCCGATCACGGTGGCGGCCACGCCCAGGGGGCGCACCACGACCAGGTCCGCGGTCACGGCCTCGGGCGAAGGACCGGCGTCGGCGTTGGAATACAGGTTCGCGCTGTCGGCGCCGGCGCCGGCGGAAGCCGCCAGAAGCGAAGCGGCCAGGCCCAGGCTCAATCGACGAAACATGGCGGACATCTGCCTCTCCCCAATCGGTGCTCTCGAATATCTGCCGGCAGCCTAGGCCCCCCCTGCGCCAGTGTCAACTGCCGGATTCCGCGACGTTTTTGCCCGTCGAAAGGGCCGGCCCGATGATCCGCGTGGCGCTGTTCGAGCCCGAGATCCCGCCCAACACCGGCAATATCATCCGCCTGTGCGCCAACAGCGGCGCGGCGCTGCACCTGGTGCGGCCGCTGGGCTTTACGCTAGACGACGCGCAGCTGCGCCGCGCTGGCCTCGACTACCGTGAATATGCGCCGGTGCAGGTGCACGACAGCCTCGACGCCCTGCTGGAGACGCTCGCGCCGGTGCGCATGCTGGCGTTCAGCACGCGCGGGAAAATCCCCTACGATCGCTGGCGCTACGGCGCGGACGACCTGCTGCTGTTCGGGCCGGAGACGCGCGGGCTGCCGGCGGCGGTGCTGGAGCGCGTGCCGGAAGCGCAGCATCTGTACATTCCGCAGCGCCCGGGCATGCGCAGCCTCAACCTGTCCAACGCGGTGGCGGTGGCGGTGTACGAAGCCTGGCGGCAGGTCGGGTTCGCCGGGGCTGCGGTCCCGGACCCGGCGCAAGCCATACCCGCGCCGCACGCGGCAGGCGATAATGCGGGCTGAACCGCCCCTGGAACCGGTCACTTGAAAGCAGTCATTCTCGCCGGCGGCCTGGGCACCCGGATTGCCGAGGAAACCAGCCTGCGGCCCAAGCCGATGGTGGAGATCGGCGGCAAGCCGGTGCTCTGGCACGTGATGAAGATCTATTCGTCCCACGGGATCAACGATTTCATCATCTGCCTCGGCTACAAGGGTTACGTCATCAAGGAATATTTCGCCAACTACTTCCTGCACACTTCCGATGTGACCTTCGATCTGGCCAACAACCGGATGGACGTGCTGCACCGCCACGCCGAACCCTGGCGCGTGACCCTGGTCGACACCGGCGAGGCCACCCAGACCGGCGGGCGCCTGAAGCGCGTGCGCGACTACATCGGCGCGGAGGATTTCTGCCTGACTTACGGCGACGGCGTCGCCGACGTCGACATCGGCGCGCTGGTCGCCTTCCACCGCCGCCAGAAGACTCTGGCCACGCTGACCGCCTCGCAGCCGCCCGGGCGGTTCGGCGCGCTCGACATGGACGGCCACCTCATCACCGCCTTCCGCGAGAAGCCGCAGGGCGACGGCGCCTGGATCAACGGCGGCTTTTTCGTATTGTCGCCGCGGGCGCTGGACCTGATCGACGGCGACGACACCGCCTGGGAACGCGAGCCGCTCGAGCGGCTGGCTGCGCAGGGCCAGTTGTCGGCCTACCAGCACACGGGCTTCTGGCAGTGCATGGACACGCTGCGCGACAAGAAACTGCTCGAGTCCCTATGGGAGTCGGGGCGAGCGCCCTGGAAGAGCTGGTGAGCGGCGCGGCTGCGTTCTGGCCTGGCCGGCGGGTATTCCTGACCGGCCACACTGGCTTCAAAGGCGGCTGGCTGGCGCTGTGGCTGCGGCGCCTGGGCGCGATAGTGCACGGTTACGCGCTAGCGCCGCCGACCGAGCCCAACCTGTTCTCCCTGGCGCGGGTCGGCGAGGGCCTGCATTCGGTGATCGCGGACCTGGACGATTGCGCCGCCCTGCGCCGCGCCGTAGAGCAAGCGCGGCCGGAAGTGGTCTTCCACCTGGCCGCGCAGGCGCTGGTGCACGAGGGCTACGAAGATCCGGCCGCCACCTACCGTACCAACGTGCTGGGCACTGTGCATCTGCTGGATGCGGTGCGCCATTGCCCAGGCGTACGCGCGGTGGTCAACGTCACCAGCGACAAGTGCTACGAAAACCGCGAGTGGGAGTGGGGCTATCGCGAGAACGACCGACTCGGCGGCTACGATCCCTACAGCAGCAGCAAGGCCTGCGCCGAACTGGTGACCGATTCCTTCCGCAACGCCTTCTTCCCCCCAGCGCGCCACGCCGAGCACGGCGTGGCGCTGGCCAGCGCGCGCGCCGGCAACGTCATCGGCGGCGGCGACTGGGGCCGCGACCGCCTGCTGCCTGACGTGTTCCGCGCCATCGACGCTGGCGCGTCGGCGCTGATCCGGCGGCCGCAAGCGGTGCGGCCCTGGCAGCACGTGCTGGAGCCGCTGCAGGGCTACCTGCTGCTGGCGCAACGGCTGGTCGAGCAGGGCGCGGCGTTCGGCGAAGGCTGGAATTTCGGGCCGCCTGCGGAGGATGCCCAGCCGGTGCGCGAGGTCGTCGAGCGCCTGGTGCGGGCCTGGGGCGCCGAAGCCCGCTGGCACTGCGAGCCGATCGCGGCGGGTGCCCACGAGGCCGGCCAGTTGCGGTTGGACTGCGCCAAGGCGAGGGCTCGGCTCGGCTGGCAGCCGCGCCTGCGCTTGGAGCAGGCGTTGGACTGGACCGTGGCCTGGCACCGCGCGCGCCGCCGCGACGAGGACCTGCGCGCGGAAAGCCTGCGGCAGATCGCCGCGTACGAAGCGCAGGGCGCCGCGTGAGCGCCAACGCCTGCCGCTTCTGCGGCGCGCCGCTGTCGCATTCGTTCTGCGACCTGGGCATGTCGCCGCTGTCCAACGCCAACCTGCGCGCCGACCAGCTCAATGCGGCGGAGAAGTTCTATCCGCTGCACGCGTATGTGTGCGACCGCTGCTGGCTGGTGCAGCTGCCCGACCACGAAACGCCGGAAAACATCTTCGCCCGGGACTACGCCTATTTTTCCTCGTATTCGGACACCTGGCTCGCGCATGCGCGCGCCTACGTCGAGGAGATGATCGCGCGCTTCGGTTACGGTGCGCACAGCCACGTCGTCGAGATCGCCAGCAACGACGGCTACCTGCTGCAGTATTTCCAGCGCCGCGGAGTGCCGGTGACCGGCATCGAGCCGGCGCCGAACTGCGCCCGCGTGGCGCAGGACAAGGGCATCCCGACGGAAGTGCGGTTTTTCGGCGTCGCGGCCGCGCGCGAGCTGGCCGCGCAGGGCCGCTGCGCGGACCTGCTGCTGGGCAACAACGTGCTGGCGCACGTGCCCGACCTCAACGATTTCGTCGCCGGCTTGCCGCTGCTGCTCAAGCCGGGCGGCGTGGTGACCATGGAATTCCCGCATCTGCTGCGGCTGATCGAGGGCAACCAGTTCGACACGATTTACCAGGAGCACTACTCCTACCTGTCCCTGCTCACCGTCGAGCGCGTCTTCGCCCGCCATGGGCTGGTGCTGTTCGACGTGCAGGAATTGCCCACCCACGGCGGTTCGCTGCGGATCTTCGCGCGGCACGCGGCGGATGCGTCGCGGCCGGTGGGCGCCGCGGTGCAGACCCTGCGGCGGGCGGAGCTCGCCGCAGGGCTCGCCGACACCGCCGCCTACGCGGCCTTCGCCGACCGCGTCTGCCGGACCCGTTACGCGCTGCTGGAATTCCTCATCGCGGCGCGGCGCCAGGGCAAGACCGTGTGGGGCTACGGCGCGCCCGCCAAGGGCAACACCCTGCTCAACTACTGCGGCATCCGCGGCGACCTGCTGGCGGCCACGGTCGATCGCAGCCCGCACAAGCAGGGCCTGTTCCTGCCCGGCACGCACATCCCGATCCTGGCGCCGGAAGCGGTGGCGGCGGCGCGGCCGGACTACCTGTTGATCCTGCCCTGGAATCTGCGCGACGAGATCACCGGGCAGATGGCGTATATCCGCCAATGGGGCGGGCGCTTCGTCGTACCTATTCCCGAAGTCGAGGTGCTGCCGTGAAATTCGCGGACACGCCGCTGCCCGGTGTCGTAGTCATCGAGCCGGAACCGATCGTCGATGAGCGCGGCTTTTTCGCACGCCTGTTCTGCGCGCGGGAATTCGCCGCGCACGGCCTGGTGCCGCACCTGGAGCAGTACAGCGTGTCGTTCAGCGCACGCGCCGGCACCTTGCGCGGCATGCATTACCAGGCCGAGCCTCACGCCGAAGCCAAGCTGGTGCGCTGCACGAGCGGTGCGATTTACGACGTGGCGCTGGACCTGCGCAGCGACTCGCCGAGCTTCAAGCGTTGGTTCGCGGTTGAGCTGTCGGCCGGCAATCGCCGTGCGCTGTATCTCCCGCAGGGTTGCGCCCACGGGTTCCAGACCTTGTGCGACGACGTCGAGGTGAGCTATGGCATTTCGGCTCCCTACGTGCCGGCCGCGGCGCGCGGCGTGCGCTGGGATGACCCGGCGTTCGGCATCGAGTGGCCGGCGGCGGCTTGCCGCACCATGGCCGAGCGCGACCGCACCTATCCGGATTTCCGCGGATGAAGCGGGTGCTCGTGACCGGCGCTTCCGGCTTCATCGGCCGGCAGGTGCTGGCGCCGCTGCTGGCCAGCGGCTACGAAGTGCACGCGGTGGCGCGTCGCTGCGCGCCGTCAGCCGGGATCGCCTGGCATTGCGCCGACTTGCTCGAACCCGGCAGTGCGCGCCGGGTGCTCGATGCGGTGCGTCCCAGCCACCTGCTGCACCTGGCCTGGTATGCCGAGCACGGCAAGTTCTGGAGCGCCGCCGAGAACTACGCCTGGGTCGGTGCCACGCTGGAGCTGCTGCGCGCGTTCGCCGACGCCGGCGGCCGCCGCGCGGTGGCGGCAGGTACCTGCGCCGAATACGACGTGCGTTACGGCTATTGCGACGAATCCATCACGCCGACGGCGCCGGCCAACGATTATGGCGTGTGCAAGAACGCGATGCGCGCGCTGTTCGACGCCTATTGCGCACGCCGCGGTGTGAGCGGCGCCTGGGGCCGGCTTTTCCATCTCTACGGCCCGCATGAGCATCCGGCCAGGCTGGTGGCATCGGTGGCGCGGTCGCTGCTGCAGGACGAAGACGCCGCCTGCAGCCATGGCCGCCAGCTGCGTGACTTCCTGCACGTGGCCGACAGTGCCGCGGCGCTTGTGGCGCTGCTCGATAGCGACGTAACCGGCGCCGTCAATATCGGCTCCGGGCAGGCGGTCAGCATCGGCGAAGTGGCGCGGCGGCTGGCGCTGCTGGCCGGGCGCCCGCAGCGGCTCCAGCTGGGTGCGCGACCCGCGCCCGCGGGCGAGCCGCCGGTGCTGATCGCGGCCACCCGGCGACTGCACGAGGAAGTCGGCTGGCGGCCGCGCCACGGGCTCGACGCCGGCCTGCAGTTGACGCTGGACTGGTGGCGCAACGAATTGAAATCCCCCGCTTAGACCCGCGAGACGCCCGCTAGTGAAAATCCTCATCGACACCGACGGCAAAACCCTGGTCTGCGGCGAAGGCGCTGCCGCGCGCACGCTGCCGCTGTACGGCGACGAAGCCTTCGAGATCCTGTCCGAACATTGGCTCAAGGTCGGCTGGAACCAGAAGTACCCTTATACCTTCAGCTGGATGGGCCGGCCGGTCATCCAGCTGCCGGAAGACCTGCTGCGCGCGCAGGAAGTGATCTACCGGCTCAAGCCCGACGTTATCATCGAGACCGGCGTCGCCCACGGCGGTTCGCTGATTTTCTACGCCAGCCTGTTCAAGGCGATGGGCCATGGCGGCCGCGTGATCGGCGTGGACATCGAGATCCGCCCGCACAACCGGCGTGCGATCGAAGCGCATGAGCTGTTTCCCTATCTCACGCTGATCGAAGGCAGCTCGACCGATCCGGCGATCGTGGCGCGGGTCAAGTCCCAAGCCGCTGCGGGGCAGTCGGTGTTGGTGATCCTCGACTCCAACCACAGCAAGGCGCATGTCGCAGCGGAACTCGTCGCCTACCACGACCTGGTGACCCCGGGTTCATATATCGTGGCCACCGATGGCAGCATGAAGGACCTTCACGATGTGCCGCGCGGCAAGCCGGAGTGGATCTGGGACCATCCGACCGCGGCGGCGGCGGAGTTCGCCTTGGCCCATCCGCAGTTCGTGCTGGAGCAGCCGCCCTGGCCGTTCAACGAGAGCAGCCTCAAGCACAACATCACGCACTGGCCAGGCGCCTGGCTCAAGCGCCTGTGAGCTTTTCGCCGCTCGTGGTGCTGCCCACGCGCAACCGCGCGGAGCTGGCGCTGACCGCCCTGGGTTCGGTGCTGGAGTGCCCGGAGCAGGAACTGCGCGTCTGGGTTTCCGACAACTCCACCGACGCCGCCCAGGCCGAGCGGCTGCGCGCCGCCTGTGCCGGGCTCGGCGATCCGCGCCTGCAATACCTGCGGCCGGACGAGCCGCTGTCGATGAGCCGGCACTGGGAGTGGATCGTTCAGCGTGCGCTGGCCGAGGGCGCAAAGCCGGGTGCGGCGACGCACCTGGCCATGCTCACCGACCGCATGGTATTCGTCGCCGGCGCGCTGACGGACCTGCTGCGCGCGGCCGCGCGCCATCCGCAGCATGTGCTGGTCTACCCCAACGATCACCTCGACGACCTGCGCCAGCCGGCGCGGCTCAACCAGCACGAATGGACCGGCGCCGTGGTCGAACTGGACAGCACGGCCTTCATTGCGCACATGCGTGCGAGCGGCTGGAGCATCGCACTGCCGCGGCTGCTCAACTGCATGGCGCCGCTGGCGGTGTGCGAGCGCCTGCGCGCCGCTTACGGCAACGTGCTCGACTCCATTTCGCCCGATGTCTGCTTCGGCTTTCGCGTGCTGGAACGCGAGCCGAATTTCCTGTTCCTGGACCGCCCGCTGATCGTCGACTACGCCATCGCCAGGAGCAACGGGCACAGCGCCGCGCGCGGCATACAGACCGGCGACTTCAAGGATTTCCTGCGGCAGCTCGACGCCCGCGGCATGAACTTCCTGGCGCCGGTGCCCGGACTGCCGGGCCCGGTCAGTTCGGTGTTCCACGAATACAACGCGGTGCGCGCGCACTCGCATAGCCCACGGTTTCCCGCGCTCAACCTGGCGACCTCGCTGCGCCTGCTGCGGGGCGAGCTGCGCCGCGTGGAGGACCCGCAGGAGCGCCAGCTGCAGCAGGCGGCGGTGGCGCACTGGCGCCGCCGGCGGCTGGCCGAAGGCATGCCCGCCGGCACCTGGCGCGACCGCGCCGGGCGCATCGGCGCCAAGCTTGCGCCGGGCTATCTCGGCCGCAAGCTGGTCAAGTCGCTGTCGCGGCGCCGCAGCGATTACCGGAGCGCCTTCTGGCGCCTCCTCGGGCGTTGCGGAATGCGGCCTTACGCGGTGGGCGAGCGCATCAGCGAGTGGCTGGATCCCGCGGCCGCGCTGGCGCACGCCCGCACCCGGCCGCTGCCGCCCGTGCCGGCGCTTCCGGGCCTGGCGTACCGGGTACCGGGGCGGCTGGTCGAGGTGGGCTCGCCGGCGTCGTCGGGCGGTGCGGGCGAGGCGGCGCCTTGAGCACGGAGCAGCCCTTCATCCTGTTCGTGCCGTCCTACGGCAAGGGCGGCAGCGGGGAGTTCGTGCGCTCAGTGTCCTTGGCGCAGGCCGCCCAGGCGCGCTGGCCTCAAGCGCGCATCGAGTTCCTGCTGCCGGGCGGCGCGGGCACGCGCCAGGATGCGCCGTTTCCCAAGCATTGCCACGCGGGGCCCGAGGACGACAAGGACGCCTTCGACCGCGAACAGATCCTGCGGCTGCGGCCGCAGCTTGCCGTGTTCGATTCAGGCTGCCGCACCTCGACCCTGCGGCTGTGCCACCGCCTGGGCATCCGCACGGCCTATATCAGCGATCGTCACGGCACCCTGCGCAAGGCCTTCCGCCTGGAGTGGCTGTGGCGTCTCGACGCGCATTGGCACCAGCGCGAGCACCTGACCGCCCCCCCATTCACGCCGCGCCAGCGCCTGCTGGCGCGGCTCGGCCGCACGCGGCGCCTGCATTTCGACACCTATTTTCCGGAAGCAGCGGCAGACTGGAGCCAGCTGCCGGCGGTCCTGCGCGAGCGCCTGGTGCGCGGCTACGTGCTGTTCTCGCCCGGCGGCGGCGGCTACCGCGTGGATGGCCGCCTGATCACCGACGTGTTCCTCGACGCGGCGGCGCGCGTTCGCCGGGGCGCCGGCCTGGAATGCCTCACCCTCCTCGGCCCGCTGTATCCCGGTGCCGCGCCCGACGACCCGGAACTGCCGACGCTGCGGGAAGTGCCGCAGGCGCTGTTCCTCGAGCTGATGCGCAGGGCCAGGGTGGTGGTGACCAACGGCGGCCATTCCCTGCATCAGGCGCTGGCCCGCGGCGCGGTGTGCGTCGCCGCGCCGCTGGGCGGCAGCGACCAGCCGGAACGCATCGAGGCCTATGGCAAGGCCGGCTTGGTGCGCGCGGCGGCGCCGGCGGCGGAGACGCTCGCCGCGGCGGCCTGTGCGCTGGCGGGGGACGCCGCCGCCTGCTCGGCGATACGCCGGCGCATCGCCGCCCTGTCGATCCGCAACGGCATTCCGGTGATGCTCGACGGCATCGCCGGCCTGCTCGGGGAGGCCGCCGCCCCGGCCGTGCCGGCAGCTTGCTCCGGCACGGATGTAAGCTCAGTGTAAAAAACTGTGAACTTGCTGCCGAGTGCCCCGATAGAAGCCGGATTTCCCGTACCCTCGCGGTTGATCGCCTTGAAGCTCCCACCAGCCCAACGACTGGCAAGGTATCCACCGATGAAGCAGCGGGCCCTCAGAAAAGTCTTCGTGGTCGGTTGCCAGCGCTCCGGCACGTCCGTCATGCAGTCCGCGATCGCGCGCGCGGCCGGGCTGTACACGCTGCGCGAGACCCACTACTTCGTGCACCTGCTGGGCGGCCAGGATCACTGGGTCTTCGACGACGAGGCGCTGTTCCGGCGCAAGCTGCGCGGCCGGCTTGCGCTGATGCGCGCCCGCACCTACAGCGAGTTGCGCCAGGACATGAGCGAGCTGCTGGGCGACCCGGCGCTGCGGCTGCGCCTGCGGCCGCGGCTGACCGGGGCCGGTTACGTGGCCGAGTTCCAGCGCCTGATGAACGCGGCGGCGAGCCATTACGGCACCGCCGGGTGGCTGGAAAAAACGCCGTGGCACCTGCCTTACCTGGACATCATCCGCAGCCATATCCCGGATGCCCGCTTCATCCATGTCGCCCGCAACGGCGAGGACGTGGTGGCCTCGATCATCGACGGCGAGATGCGGCATTTCGAGCAGCGCTGGTTTCTGGGCGGCCTGGGCTATGCCGTGCGGCTATGGAACCGCGCCATGCAGACCCACCTGGCCTACGCCGGCCAGCCGGGCCACCTGGTGCTGCGCCACGAGGACTTCGTCGCCGACCCGGTGCAGACCCTGCGCCGGGTGCTGCAATTCCTCGACCTGCCGGCCGACGCGGTCGACCTGGGCACCGCCGCGCCGCCGGCGGCGGCGGAGCTTGCCGCCGCGCCATGGAAAAAGCATTGGCTGGCCGGTCCGGTCACCGCCCAGCGGCGCAAGTTCGAGACCTTGATGAGCCCGCCGATGCAGCAATGGGTAAAGACGCGATTGGAAGACTACGAAAGGGTCTCGGAGGTGTTGGCCGAATGCCTGGCGCGCGCGGGCCATGCCCTGCACGAACCGCGTTCGATGCAAGGCAGGGCGGCAGTGCAGGGCGTGGCATTCGCCAGCGGGGTCGGCCGCTAGTGCGCGTCGCGCTGGTGCACCATGCCCTGAGCCGTTCCGGCGGCATGGAGTCCTACCTGGTGGACCTGGTCAAGGGCTTCGCGCAGGCCGGCGACTCGGTGGACGTCTGGGTGCGGCAGTTGGACCGCTCGCTGGCCGGCGAGCTCGGCGTCAAGGCGCGGCAGGTCGCGCGTCTGCCCCTGCCGCGGCTGGTGCGCAACTGGGCGTTCGCACTGGAGATCGAGCGCGAGCAGCTGCGCGAGCGCTACGACCTGGCGATTTCGCTGGCGCGCACCGCCGGCCAGCACGTTGCCGTCAACGGCGGCACGCACCCCGGGTTCCTGGCCGCGATGGGCAAGCCCGCCTCGCTCAAGGACCGCATCGAGATCCGCCTGGAGCGGCGCGGCGTGCTGGCTTCCGGCCATGTCGTCGCGCACTCGGCGATGCTGGCGCGCGAGCTGTCCGCCTATTACGCGGTGGACCCGGCGCGGATGCAGGTGCTGTACCCGCCGATCGATACGCGCCGCTTCGAGCGTCGGCGCGCCGCGCGGCGCAGCCATGCGCGCGAAGAGCTGGGCCTGCGGCCGGGCGACTTCGCCTTCGTGTTCCCGTCCATGAGCCACGAGCGCAAGGGCCTGCCGGCGCTGCTGGCGGCGTTTGCCCGCCTGCAGGATCCGCGCGCGCTGCTGCTGGTGGCCGGCCGCGTCAGCGGCGCGCAGGCGAACGGCGTGCGCCTGCGCGAGCTCGGCTACGTCAAGGACATGCCGGCGCTCTACGCGGCGGCCGACTGCACCGTGCTGCCCTCGCGCTACGAGCCGTTCGGGCTGGCGGTGGCCGAGTCGCTGCAGTGCGGCACGCCGGCCATCGCCAGCGCCGCTTCCGGGGTGGCCGAGCTGATGGACGAGGACGACGGCGTGCGCCTGGCCGCCACCGACGCGGAATCCATTGCCGCCGCCTTGCGCCAGGTACTGGAGCGGCGCTACCAGCCCGCCCCGGATTTCGCGCGGCGGCACGGCCTGGAAATCGCGCCGCACGTGGCGGCCTTGCGCGCCTTAGCCGGCGCTTAGGACTTTTTCAAAGTAGGGAATGGTGCGCTGCAGGCCCTCGCGCAGCGGTACCTGCGCCTCCCAGCCCAGCGTGGCGCGCGCGCGGGCGGTGTCGGGCTGGCGCTGCATTGGATCGTCCTGCGGCAGCGGCTTGAACTCGAGCTTGGATGCCGAGCCGGTCAGCTCGATCACCAGCTCGGCCAGCTCGCGGATGGTGAACTCGCCCGGATTGCCGAGGTTGATCGGTCCGGTCACCTCGGCCGGCGTGTTCATCAGCCGCACCAGGCCTTCGACCAGGTCGTCGACATAGCAGAACGAGCGCGTCTGCGTGCCTTCGCCGTAGATCGTGATCGGCCGGTTGCGCAGCGCCTGCACGATGAAATTGCTGACCACGCGGCCGTCGTTGGGGTGCATGTGCGGGCCGTAAGTGTTGAAGATGCGCGCCACCTTGATCGACAGCCGGTGCTGGCGCCAGTAGTCGAAGAACAGGGTTTCGGCGCAGCGCTTGCCCTCGTCGTAGCAGGAGCGGAAGCCGATCGGGTTGACGTGGCCCCAGTAATCCTCGGCCTGCGGGTGCACCTGGGGGTCGCCGTAGACCTCGCTGGTGGACGCCTGCAGGATCGGCGCGCGCAGGCGCTTGGCCAGACCCAGCATGTTGATGGCGCCGTGCACGCTGGTCTTGGTGGTCTGCACCGGGTCGTGCTGATAGTGCACCGGGCTGGCCGGGCAGGCCAGGTTGTAGATGCCGTCGGCCTCGACGTAGAGCGGGAAGGTCACGTCGTGGCGCAGCAGCTCGAAGCGCGGGTCGTCCAGCAAGCCGAGCACGTTGGTCCGCGTGCCGGTGTAGAAGTTGTCCACGCACAACACCTCGCAGCCGTCGGCCAGCAGGCGTGCGCACAGGTGCGAGCCGATGAAGCCGGCGCCGCCGGTGACGAGGATGCGCCTGGGGCCGTATTCGCGCGTCGACAGCTTGGTCATCGGGTTTCCGGCTCTTCGATCATGGTCAGTGACAGCGGCTCAAGGAAGCCCCGATTAATCGGGGCTTCCCGCTTGGGCCACGGATGGCCCAACCATTTCAACGGCGCAAGCCGTTGAAATGGAAGGCCGTTGAAAATCACACTTTTCAACGGCCGTCATCTGAACAAGTCCAGGATGGATTTGTTCAGAGTGCCCTTAAGTGTAGCCGCTCAGTCGAAGATGGCCACGGCCCGGGTCCAGCCGGCCGAAGCGCCGCGGATCTTGAAGGGAAAGCAGGAGATGGTGAAGCCGTCGGCCGGCAGCGCCTCCAGGTTGTGCAGCTTTTCCAGGTGGCAGTAGCCGATGTCGCGGCCGGCCTTGTGGCCTTCCCAGATCAGCCGGGCGTCGCCGCTGGCCTGGTAGCGCTGCGCGGTGTGCACGAACGGCGCATCCCAGCTCCAGCCGTCGGTGCCGGTCAGGCGCACGCCGCGCTCGAGCAGGTACATGGTCGCCTCGTAGCCCATGCCGCAGCCGGCGGCGACGTAGTCGTCGTGGCCGTAGCGCGCGCCGGCGCGCGTGTTGACCAGCACGATCTCCAGCGGCGCCAGGCGGTGGCCGATGCGCGCAAGCTCGGCCTCGACGTCGGCGGCGGTGACCACGTAGCCGTCCGGCAAGTGGCGGAAATCGAGCTTGACGCCGGGCTGGAAGCACCATTCCAGCGGCACCTCGTCGATGGTGGAGGCGCGCTCGCCCTTGTTCATGGTGCTGGCGAAGTGGTAGGGCGCGTCCAGGTGGGTGCCGTTGTGCGTGATCAGCTCCACTTTCTCGATCGCCCAGGCCTCGGCGTCGGGCAGGTCTTCGGGCTTCAGGCCGGGAAAGAACGGCAGGATCTGCGGCAGGCAGTCGCGGTGCGTCAGGTAATGGATTTTCGGCTGGTACCCGGGCGGGTCCGAGCGCACGTCGTTTTCCAGGTAGATCGACAGGTCGACGAACTTCCGGCTCATGGGCAAGTCTCCTCGTGTCTTGTTTGGCGTCCGCGGCCGGCCCGAGGCCATCAGCCCTGTTCGGCGCGCAGCGGGCGCTCCGAGAGCTGCTTCATCGCCTCCACCGGTGTCACCGTGCCGGACAGCACCGCCACCGCCATTTCGTGCAGCGGCATGCGCACCGACCGCTGCCGCGCCAGCCGCACCACCTCCGGCGCCGCCTTGACGCCTTCCACCACGCCTTCGATCGACGCCAGCGCCTGCGCGGCGGTTTTACCCTGGCCCAGGGCCAGGCCGAAGCGGCGGTTGCGCGAATGGTCGTCGGTGCAGGTCAGCACCACGTCGCCCAGCCCGGACAGGCCCATCAGGGTTTCCGGCTGCGCGCCCAGCGCGGCGGCCAGGCGTGCGATCTCGCCCAGGCCGCGGGTGATCAGCGCGGCCCGCGTGTTGGCGCCCAGGCCGAGCCCGTCGGCGATGCCCACGGCGATCGCCAGCACGTTCTTGGCCGCGCCGCCGATCTCCACGCCGACCAGGTCGCCGGAGGTGTAGGCGCGGAAGCCATCGCCGTGCAGCGCCTGCGCCAGGCGCGCGGCGAACGCCGGGTCGTTGGAAGCCACGGTGACGGCGGTGGGCAGGCCGGCGGCCAACTCGCGCGCGAAGGTCGGGCCCGATACCACCGCCACCGCGCGCCCTTCGCCCAGTTCCTGGCCGATGACCTGGTGGGCGAGCAGGCCGCTGCCCGGCTCCAGGCCCTTGCTGCCGCAGGCGATGCCCTGGCCCGGGCGCACCAGGGGCTGCAGCTGGCGGCACAGGCCGCGCAGGGCCGGGCTGGGCGCGGCGATCAGAAGGTCAGCGCTGCCGGCCACCACCTGCGGCAGGTCCGCCGAGACGGTCACGCCGTCCGGCAGGCGGCAGCCGTGCAGGTGCAGCGGGTTGTCGCGCGAGGCCTGCAGCGTCGCGGCGGCCGCGGCATCGCGCGCCCACAGCCAGCAAGCCGCGCCGCGCCGCGACAGCTGGATCGCCAGCGCGGTGCCGAATGCACCGGCACCCAGCACGCCGACCGCCGCGGCACCGTTCACGTCGGGCCGCCGGCGCGAAGCGCTACTGCACCGTGACGATGCCGCCGGCACCCGCGCCGGCCTCGGCGCGCGCGCGCGCAACATGCTCGGCGAACAGCGCCTCGAAGTTGATCGGCTGCAGCAGCATCGGCGGGAAGCCGGCGCGCTGCACCAGCTCGGCCACCGCCTCGCGCGCGAACGGGAACACCACGCCGGGACAGTAGCCGCCGAGCACCGCCTGCACCTCGGTCTCGTTGGCAAAGCCGCTGACATGGAAAATGCCGGCCTGGTGCACTTCGGCCAGGAAGCCGACATCCTCCTCGAGCTTGGCCGTCACCGTGACCGACAGGGTGACCTGGAACAGCGGCGCTTCCAGCGGCACGGTGGCGGCGGACACCTGCACGTCGACCTGCGGGTTCCACTGCCGCGCGAACACCTGCGGCGCATGCGGCACCTCGAGCGAGGCGTCCTTCAGGTAGATCCTCTGCAGCAGGACCTGGCGGGTATTGGGCGGGGCTTCGGCCATGAGGTTCGGGCGGGCTCTGTGCGTGGTAGGACAACGATGGGGAAGGGCCGCTGATGACCGGCTAGGTGTCGGCGAGCAGCGGATCGAGCTGCCCGGCGCGCTCCAGCGCGGCGAGGTCGTCGTAGCCGCCGACGTGGCGCTCGCCGATGAAGATCTGCGGCACCGTGCGGCGGCCGCCGGAACGCTCCAGCATCTCGGTGCGCCGCGCCGCGTCGGCGTCGACTGCCACGTCGACGAACTTCACGCCCTTGCTGCTCAGCAGCCGCTTGGCCATCACGCAATACGGGCAGATGCGCGTACTGTAAACGACCACGGGCTTCATCGAGCGGTCCTCGGTTTCGTCGCGGCTACTTGGCGGTCACGGGCAGGTTGCTGTTCATCCAGCCGTTGAGGCCGCCGCGCAGGGGATAAACCTCGGCGAAGCCGAGCTTGCGCAGCTTGGCGGCCGCCTCGTTGGCGGTGCCGCCGAGCGCGCAGTACACCAGCAGCGGCCGCGCGCGGTCCTTGCCCAGCTCGCCGGCGCGCTCCTCGAGCTTGGCCAGCGGCAGGTTCACGGCGTTGAGCAGGTGGCTTTTCTTGAAATCGGCCGCCGTGCGCACGTCCACCACCAGCGCCTCGCGGTCGTTGATCAGCCGCACGGCGTCCTGCGGCGTCAGGCGCCTGCCGCCGATCAGGTTGCCGTGGATTTCGTTGGCGATCAGCGCCGCCACCAGCGCTCCCAGCGCGGCGAACAGGCCGGCGTGGTGGTGAAAGAATTCGACCAGGATGAGCATCATCGGCTGCGGCGGTCCCGTCCACATGATCCGGATGGGTACGCAAGCGGCGTACCGGCGCGAACCGCCATGGCGGGCGGGTGATCCAGGCGGCGCGCCGGTTTCCGGTTTCCCGGCGCGCCCGCATGGTTCATTATCGCATTCGCCGCATGATCGCGAAAAGCCGAAAATCGAGTCGCATCGCAGCCGCCGCGGCGGCGCTGTGCCTGACTGCGGCCGCTGCGGACGAAAATTACCAGCGCAGCGCCGAGCAGCTGGCCAAGGTGCGCAGCCGCATCGAGGCGGTCAGCCAGGGCATCGAGCGCGACCGCGGCCAGCAGGGCGCGCTGCGGGCGGCGGTGGAAGCCGCCGAGCGCAAGATCGGCCAGGCGCAGGCCGAGGTGCAGCGCATCGCCGGGCAAATCGACGCGCAGGAGTCTCGCGTGCGCCAGGCGCAGGCGGCGCGCGCCGCCGCGCAGCAGCGCCTGGCGGACCAGAAGGACGCTCTGGCCAGGCAGCTGCGCGCGGCCTACATCATGGGGCGCGGCGGCAAGCTGGAGACCGTGCTCAGCGTCGCCGACCCGGATCGCATCGACCGCATGCTGGTCTATTACGACGCCCTGGACAAGGCCCGCGCCGCCGCCATCGCCGGCATCGCCCGGGAAATCGCCCAGGTCGACGCCCTGCAGGCGCAGTACCAGGCGCAGCTCGATACGCTGCGCGGGCTCAAGCAGAACCGCAGCGACGCCCTGGCGGCGCTGCAGGCCGACCGCGCCGAGCGCAGCCAGGCGGTGGCGGCGCTGTCCGCGCGCATCGCCGGGGAAGCCGGCGAGCTCAAGGGCCTGCAGGCCAACGAGAAGCAGCTGCGCGACCTGCTGGAGCAGCTGCGCCGGGCCCTGGCCGACACGCCGGTCGAGCCCGGTTCCAACAAGCCGTTTCCGCAGCAGCACGGGCGGCTGTCGTGGCCGCTGCGCGGCGAACTGCTGGCGCGCTTCGGCGACCCCAAGGCCGGCGGCCGGCTGCAGTGGAAGGGGGTGTGGATCGCCGGCGCCGACGGCGAGCCGGTGCGCGCCAGCGCCCGCGGCCGGGTGGCCTACGTCGGCTGGCTGTCCAGCTACGGCCTGATCGTGGTGCTGCAGCACGAGGCCGGCTATTTCACGCTTTACGGGCACACCAGCAGCGTGTCCCGCAATGCCGGCGACTGGGTGAACGCCGGCGATGTCATCGCCCAGGCCGGCAGCACCGGCGGCTACGATCGCAGCGGCCTTTACTTCGAAGTGCGCAGGGGCGCCGAACCGGTCGATCCGATCCAGTGGCTGGCGCGCTGAAGGCCCGCTAAAAAAAGCCTGCCGCGACGCGAACCGCGCGCCTGCGGCCGCGGTCAAAGGGCTCACAAACCGAAGAGCGTGCGTGTGGTATCTTCGGACACTTACCGAACCCGCGTCTTCGTCGCCCCCCATGTCATCATCTTTCCGGATTTCCCTGGCCCTGGCCCTCGGCGTCGTTCTGGGCGCCGGCGTCACGCTGACCCACGGTGTGCTGGCCGAGCACGAGGCGATCGCCACCGCGCAGGGGCCGGGCGGCCTGCCGATGGACGACCTGCGCAGCTTCGTCGACGTGCTCAACAAGGTGAAGGCGGACTACGTCGAGCCGGTGGACGACAAGACGCTGCTGCAGAACGCGCTGCGCGGCATGCTGGCGGGGCTGGACCCGCACTCGGCCTACATGGACAAGGACGAGTACCGCGACATGAACGTCACCACCACCGGCCGTTTCGGCGGGCTGGGCATCGAAGTGCAGATGCAGAGCGGGCTGGTCAAGGTGGTTTCGCCGATCGACGACACCCCGGCGGCCAAGGCCGGCCTCAAGCCCGGCGACCTCATCGTCAAGATCGACGATGCGCCGGTGCAGGGCATGACCATCAACGACGCGGTCAACAAGATGCGCGGCGAGCCTGGCACCGCGGTCAAGATCGTGGTGGTGCGCGACAACACGCCGCAGCCGCTGACCTTCGAGCTCAAGCGCGACATCATCAAGGTCGCCAGCGTGCGCGGCCGCATGCTCGAGCCCGGCTATGCCTACCTGCGCATCTCGCAGTTCCAGACCGGCACCGGCAAGAGCTTCGACGACGAGCTGGACAAGCTGAAGAAGCAGGCGCCGGGCGGAGCCCTCAAGGGCCTGGTGCTGGACCTGCGCAGCAACCCCGGCGGCGTGCTCAACGCCGCCGTGGACATCTCCGACGCGTTCCTGGACAAGGGCCCGATCGTCAGCATCCGCGGGCGCGATCCGGGCGCCAGCCACGAATTCGACGCCACCCCTGGCGACGAGATGGACGGCAAGCCGGTGGTGGTGCTGGTCAACGGCGGTACCGCCTCGGCCGCCGAGATCGTCGCCGGCGCGTTGCAGGACCAGCACCGCGCCATCCTGGTCGGCAGCAAGACCTTCGGCAAGGGTTCGGTGCAGACCATCCTGCCGCTGCAGAACGAGGATGCGATCAAGCTCACCACCGCGCGCTACTACACGCCCAGCGGCCGCTCGATCCAGGCCGAGGGCATCGTGCCCGACGTCGCCCTGCAGCCGGTCAAGGTGAGCAAGCTCGACGGCCAGGATCTCGACGGCTTCGTCAAGGAAGCCGACCTCAAGGGGCGGCTGGACAACCCCAACGGCAAGGTCGATCCGGACAAGGCCAAGGCCCTGGAGAGCCTCAAGGTGGACCCGTCCAAGGCCGGTGACCAGCCGCAGCAGCCGCTGGAGCTGACCGACTACGAGCTGTTCGAGGCGCTGAACCTGCTCAAGGGCCTGGCGATCGCGCGGGCCAACTAAAAAGGCAAGGCAGCGGGCCGGTGAACCGCCGGCAGCGCGCTGCCGGGCAGCCGGAACCCCGGCCAAACAAGGGCGCCGCCGATGTCCGCCGAAAATACCGCCGTCTACGACTTTGACCTGATCACCATCGGCGCCGGTTCCGGCGGCGTCGCCGCCAGCCGTTACGCCGCCGCGCAGGGCGTGCGCGTGGCGATCTGCGAGGCGGACCGCGTCGGCGGCACCTGCGTCATCCGCGGCTGCATCCCGAAGAAGATTTTCATGTATGCGGCGCAATTCGCCGAAAGCTTCGCCGACGCGCCGGCCTACGGCTGGGCAGCCGCCACGCATGCATTCGAAATGGAGCGCCTGACCGGCGCCAAGAACGCCGAGACCGAGCGCCTCGAAGGCATCTACCGGCGCATGCTCAGCAGCTCCGGCGTGCGCTTGTTCGCCGGCCGCGCGCAGGTGGCCGATGCGCACACCGTCGTGGTCGACGGCCAGCGGCTGAGCGCCGGGCGCATCCTGGTGGCCACCGGCGCGGCCACCGCCAGGCCGCCGATTCCGGGCATCGAGCTGGCGCTGACCTCGACCGAGCTGCTCGACCTGCGGGAGCTGCCGCACCGGCTGCTGGTGCTCGGCTCCGGCTACATCGCCCTGGAGTTCGCCAGCATCTTCCGCGGACTGGGCAGCGAGGTCAGCCTGGCGTTCCGCGCCGAGGCGCCGCTGCGCGGCTTCGACCAGGACCTGCGTACGCGCAGCGCCACGGCATTGCGCGAGCGCGGCATCGACCTGCGCCCCGGATTCAAGTTCGCGCGGCTCGAGCGGCAGGCCGGCGGCATCGTCTGCCACGGTGCCGACGGCCAGGCCGTCGAAGCGGACGTGGTGCTCAACGCCATGGGCCGGCTGCCCAACAGCGCCGGCCTGGGCCTGGAGGCGCTGGGCGTGAAGCTCGATCCGGGCAGCGGCGCGGTCTGCGTGGACGCGTATTCGCGCAGCTCGGTGGACAGCATCTTCGCGGTGGGCGACGTCACCGACCGGCTGGCGCTGACGCCGGTGGCGATCGCCGAAGGCCGCGCGTTCGTCGACACCGAATTCCGCGGCAAGCCGCGCCGCATCGATCACTCCACCGTGGCCAGCGCGGTGTTCTGCCTGCCGCCGGTGGCCTGCATCGGCCTGACCGAGGCCGCCGCGCGCGAGCGCGGCCTGCGAACGACCGTGTTCGAGGCCGACTTCCGGCCGATGAAGAACGTGATCTCCGGCCGCGCCGACCGCAGCTACATGAAGCTGGTGGTGGACGCCGCCAGCGACCGCGTGCTGGGCGTGCACATGCTGGGCGTCGACGCGCCGGAAATCGTGCAGAGCCTGGCGGTGGCGGTGACCATGGGCGCCACCAAGCAGCAGTTCGACGCCACCATGGCGATGCATCCGACGGCGGCCGAGGAGTTCATGCTGATGCGCACGCCGCGCGCCTGAGCGCGCCGCGACCGTCTTGCCGCGCAGCCGGCGCCTGGCACACGCCAAGTGGTGCAGCAAACGGTCAGATCGTGCGCTGCCGCAGGCGGCCGAGGAAGCCGAGCACGCGCTGCGCCATGCTGGTCTCCTCGGCCTGCTTGATCCGCTCCACCATATGGCGCCGGCGCAGCTGCGGCGAGGCCTGCAGCAGGCGGTGCTGGCGCAGCGCCGAGGCGATGTTCATGCCCAGCGGGCCGCGCCGCATCGGCTTGGGCAGCAGCCGGTAGACCTGGCCCTGGTTGATCAGGTTGACCAGCACCGCGGTGTCCTCGAACGGCGTCAGCACCACGGTGACGACCTCCGGGTACTGCGCCTTGAGCAGCTTCAGCGCGGTGGCGAGGCTTTCGCCGCGCACCGCCAGCTCGGACACGATCACGCCCACCGGGTGCCGCTCGAGCAGGGCGAAGGCCTCGTCCAGGCTCCTGGCCCAATGCACCGGCTGGCTCGGCCCGACCAGGCCCTGCACCGCATGGAACACCTCGGCGTCGTCCTCGATCACCAGGATGCCCTCGGCGCTCGACGGCGCGGCCGGCACCATGTCCGCGGCGGTGACGGCGCGCGCCGCCGCCGCCGGCGCGGACTCGGCCGGCGGCATCTCGAACAGGGCGCTGGCGATCTGCGCGGCCTGGTCCACCGTGCTGCGCAGCTCGGCGGCGTCCCAGGGCTTGCTGACGTAGCGGAAGATCTCGCCCTCGTTGACCGAGGCCATCACCGCGTCCAGCTCGGAATACCCGGTCAGCAGGATGCGCATGGTCTTCGGGCTGCGCTCCTTGACTTCGCGCAGCAGGTCCGCGCCGCGCATCAGCGGCATCTTCTGGTCGCTGATGACCACATGCACCGGCTCGCGTGCCACCAGCTCCAGCGCCTCCTGCGGGTTCACCGTGGAGTGCACGCGGTATTGCGCGCGGAACAGCATGGCCAGGGAGCGCAGGATGCGCTCTTCGTCGTCGACCAGCAGCAGGGCAGGCTTGCCGGCGGCCATCCGGCCTAGCCGCCTTTGCC
>JADHNH010000125.1 GCA_016779605.1 Nevskia sp.
CTGATGCACCGCGCGGCGATCGCCTTGCGCGAGGCCAAGCGCGCCCGCGCCGACGCGCCGCTGCGCTTCTCGCGGCGGCTCGACGAGCACTCCTACCGGCGCGCGATCCTGCGCCAGTCGATGATCGAATCGCCGGCCTACGACCAGTTCGCGGTGCACTTCGAGCCGATCGTGCACCTGGCCGACGGCACCATCCTCGGCGCCGAAAGCCTGGTGCGCTGGACCCACCCGCGGCTGGGCACGGTGTCGCCGGCCGAATTCATCCCGCTGGCCGAGGATAGCGGCCAGATCGTGGCGCTGGGCAACTTCATCATGGCCGAAGCGTTCCGGCGCGCCGCGCGCTGGGACCGCACGCGCTTCCAGAGACCGCGCGTGGCCATCAACCTGTCCGGCCGCCAGCTCCTGTCCAACGAGCTGCTGCCGGCGATCGAGCGGATGCTGGTGGAGTCCGGCGTGTCGCCCGGGCAGCTGGAATTCGAGCTGACCGAGAGCACCTCGTTTTTCGAAGTGCCGGCCGTGCTGGCCACCATGCGCCGGCTGCGCGATTTCGGCTTCGGCCTGGTGGTGGACGATTTCGGCACCGGCTACTCGTCGTTCCAGTACCTGAAAGACCTGCCGATCACCAAGATCAAGATCGACCGCGCGTTCGTCAAGAACCTGGTGGTGGATTCCACCGACGCCAAGATCATCCACTCGCTGGTGATCCTGGCCCAGGACCTCGGCTTCACCGTGGTGGCCGAGGGCATCGAGACGCGCGAGCACCGCGAGCTGCTGCTTGCGCTCGGCTGCACCGTCGGCCAGGGCTACCTGTTCAGCAAGGCCCTGCCCGCGGAGGAGTTCGAAGCGCTGCTGGCGCAGGCTGCCACCACCCTGCCGCTGGCGGATGGCCTGCTCAAGCCGCCCGCCAGCGGCTCACCCGGCCGCAGGCGGAGGTAGCCGGCGTGCAGCCGGGGCGCGCGGCTGCGGCCGCCAGCGGCGACACCGCTCAGGAACCCAGCGAACCGCGGATTGCCAGGCTGCGGATCTTCTCGCCGCCATCGCCGATCGTGCCAATGGGCTTGGCGGTGCCCGAGCCCAGCGCCACGAGGTAGAGCTTCGAAGCGGTCGAGTCCGGCACCGACAGGGCCGCGTAGGCCGTGCCCGCCGCGCCGTTGCCCTTGATGTCGAAGCCGGCGTAACTGCCGAAGGCAGCGCCGATCGCGCCGACGCTGACCACGCCCGCACCGCCTGCCGGCGCCAGCGAGTCGATCTCGCGGGTGCTGCCGTTGATCGCGTAGAGCGTGGTGGCGAACGCGCCGTTCGGGGTGGTGGTGTAGGCGATGCCGACCAGGCCGGCCGCCTTCGGATCGAACGCCGGCTTGCTGGTCACCGCGCCGCTGTCGGCGTCGACCCGCAGGTTCTGGCCGTCGTTGGAAACCACCGCAAGCTGGCCGTCCACCGGGTTGAAGTCGATGTCGAACACCCGCCCGCTCAGCCCGGCGTAGGCGTCGCCGGGCGCGGGGTGCAGGCTCGCCTTGAGGGTGGCCGCACCGGTGGCGACGTCCAGCAGGTACAGGTTGCCCTTGAGACCCAGGCCGTACAGCCGGCCGTCGGCCGGCCGGTAGTCGATGGCGACGATCGCCTCGCCGCCGACTCCGCCGATCGGCCTGGCGCTTTCCAGGGTACCGGGCGCCTGGTGGCTGAACGTAACTAGCCGGTTCGACTGCGTCACCGCCACCAGCTCCGGCCCCCAGGGCGGCACGCCGCTCAAGTCGGCGCAGGCCGAGAGACCCAGTACCGCGAAGGCCGCGGCGATCTTCAGGCCGCGGTGCAGGCGATGCGGACGATTCATGGTCCAGGAATTTCCTTGTGCTGAATGGGCAAAGTGGCGGCGCAGCGCCTGCCGCACACAGCCCCCGCGGCACAAGCGCGCGGGAATTACAGCAGCTTCGGCGGCCGAAAAGACGAGCCGCCCGCAATATCATTTGTTTATAACCTTAAGCTTGGCCGCCCCGTTGGACGCGATTACCTGCTTATTGTTCGAGTCCGGGAAACCAGGCGACCGTGCGCAGACCCCCAAAGCGAACTGGCTACCCGCGAATGCGCCGCAAGAACTGCCCGCCGCGCGACAGGACGCGCATCAGCAATCGGGTGGGCAAAGCGTAGCGTGCCCACGCGGGGCACGCTCACCTCGCGGCCGAAATGTCACATCGCCGCGACAGCCTGGCCGCTTACAGAACCTTGCTCTTACCGGTGCCGCTCGCCAATCGCAACTCGGGCCGGCAACATTGCGGATTCCAGAATTATTCGGTGCATGAACCCGCATGTAGCACGTGGGCACGCTACGCTTTGCTCGCCCTTTTGCTTTCCATTCTTCAGTCGGCGGCGCGCAATGCTGCGCCGGCACCGCAGCTTACGCCGCCAGTCTGCGCACCGCCTCCGCCAGCATCTCCTCCAGCCCCTCGCCGCCCTGGCGCAGATGCTCCGCAAGCTGGGCGCGCATGCGCGGCGTCCAGAAGCGCCTGAGGTGGTCGGCGATGCCGGCCACCGCGTCCTCGCGCACGGGCTCGGACTTGAAGAAGTCGCCGATGTCGTTGGCCATCTGCACCAGGCGCTCGGCGTTCATGCGATCCCCAGTCCGGCCGGTGCCGCCGCGCGCGGCGCGGCTTCGGCCAGGCGCGCGGCGCAGGCATAGACGACGAAGCTGTCGCCGCGGGCGAAGCCGAGCAGGGTGAGCCCCGCTTCTTCGGCCACGGCGACGGCGCGCGCGGTGGGCGCGGAGATCGCCGCCAGCAGCGGGATGCCGGCCATCGCCGCCTTCAGCGCCATCTCGTAGCTCGCCCGGCTGGTGACGACGGCGAATCCGCCGGCCGGATCCTGCCCCGAACGCAGCAGCGCCCCGGCCAGCTTGTCCAGCGCGTTGTGCCGGCCGACGTCCTCGCGCAGGCAGCGCACGGCGCCGTCCGCGGTGGCCCAGGCGGCTGCGTGCATGGCGCCGGTGGCGGCGTTCAGGGCCTGGCCGCGGCGCACTTCCTCCAGCGCGCGGCGCAGGGCGGCGGCGCTCACCGGCGCGCCGGCCGGCACGCGGCGCGGCTGGCGCACCGCCTCGGCGATGGTCTGCGCGCCGCACAGGCCGCAGCCGGTGCGGCCGGCCAGGTTGCGGCGGCGATGCTGCAGCAACCGCAGGCGCGCCGCCGGGATGCGCAGGCGCACCTCGACGCCGCCGCTGTCATCCGTGAGCGGGCGGACTTCCAGCGCCTCGATCTCGGCGGCGGCGGCCACCACCTCCTCGGTCAGCGAGAAGCCGACGGCGAAATCCTCGAGGTCGCAGGGGGTGGCCATCATCACCGCGTGCGGCTCGCCGTTGTAGACCAGCGCCACCGGCGTTTCCTGCGCCACGCATTCCTGCAGCCGCTGCATGCGGCCGCCGCGCCAGGCCTGGGCCGGCAGCCGCAGGCTGCCGGCGGCTGCGTGCGCCGCTGCCGGCTTACTTGGCGGCGATGGCATCGCTGGAGGCCTGGCCGGCGAGCTGCAGCAGTCCCTCCTGCTCCTGGCTGAAGCGCCGGTAGCGCTGCTGCCAGTCGGACGGCTGGTTGACCTGCGTCACCTCCACCGCGGTCACCTTGTATTCCGGGCAGTTGGTGGCCCAGTCGGAATTCTCGGTGGTGATCACGTTGGCGCCCGAGCCGGGGAAGTGGAAGGTGGTGTACACCACGCCCGGCTGCATGCGCGGCGCCACGCGCGCGCGCAGCACGGTTTCGCCCGCGCGCGAGCGCACGCCCACCCAGTCGCCATCGCGGATGCCGCGCTCCTGCGCATCGTGCGGGTGGATCTCCAGGCGGTCCTCGTCGTGCCATGCGAGGTTGTCGGTGCGCCGCGTCTGCGCGCCCACGTTGTACTGCGACAGGATGCGGCCGGTGGTGAGGATCAGCGGATAGCGCGCGTTGACCTTCTCGCGGGTCGCCACGTATTCGGTGAGCATGAAGCGGCCCTTGCCGCGCACGAACTGCTCGACGTGCATGATCGGCGTGCCCTGCGGATGCTGCGCGTTGCATGGCCACTGGATGCTGCCCAGCCGGTCGATCGCCGCGAAGCTGACGCCGTGGAACGTCGGCGTGAGCCGCGCGATCTCGTCCATGATCTCGGACGCATGCCGGTAGTTCATCGGGTAGCCCAGCGCGTTGGACAGCATCTGGGTGATCTCCCAGTCGGCATGGCCGCCCGGCGCCTGCATGACCTTGCGCACGCGCGAGATGCGCCGCTCGGCGTTGGTGAAGGTGCCGTCCTTTTCCAGGAACGAGGAGCCCGGCAGGAACACGTGGGCGAACTTGGCGGTCTCGTTCAGGAACAGGTCCTGCACCACGATGCACTCCATCGCCGACAGCGCCGCGGTGACGTGCTGGGTGTTGGGGTCGGATTGGGCGATGTCCTCGCCTTCCAGGTACAGCCCCTTGAACGCGCCCTCCAGCGCCGCCTCGAACATGTTGGGGATGCGCAGGCCCGGCTCGTCCAGCAGCGGCACGCCCCAGTCGCGCTCGAACGCCTGCCGCACCGCGGCGTCGGAGACGTGGCGGTAGCCCGGCAGCTCGTGCGGGAACGAGCCCATGTCGCAGGAGCCCTGCACGTTGTTCTGGCCGCGCAGCGGGTTCACGCCCACGCCCTGGCGGCCGATGTTGCCGGTGGCCATGGCGAGGTTGGCGATGGCCATCACCGCGGTGGAGCCCTGGCTGTGCTCGGTCACGCCCAGGCCGTAATAGATCGCGGCGTTGCCGCCGCTGGCGTACAGGCGCGCCGCCGCGCGCACCGCCGTCGCCGGCACGCCGGTTTCCGCCGCCAGCGCTTCGGGCGAATTCCCGTCCCGGGCCGCGAACGCCTTCCACTTGGCGAAGGCCGCCGGCTCGCAGCGCGCGGCGACGAAGGCCTCGTCGACCAGGCCCTCGGTGACGATCACGTGGGCCAGGCTGTTGAGCAGCGCCACGTTGGTGCCGGGGCGCAGCTGCAGGTGGTGGGCGGCCTCCACGTGCGGCGTGCGCACCAGGTCGATGCGGCGCGGGTCGGCCACGATCAGCCGCGCGCCGGCGCGCAGGCGCCGCTTCATCTGCGCGGCGAACACCGGGTGGGCGTCGGTGGGATTGGCGCCGATGACGAAGATCACGTCGGCCTGCATCACCGAGTCGAAGGTCTGCGTGCCGGCCGACTCGCCGAGCGTCTGCTTCAGGCCGTAGCCGGTGGGCGAATGGCAGACGCGCGCGCAGGTATCCACGTTGTTGTTGCCGAACGCCGCGCGCACCAGCTTCTGCACCAGGTAGGTCTCCTCGTTGGTGCAGCGCGAGGAGGTGATGCCGCCGACCGCGTCGCGGCCGTACTGCGCCTGGATGCGCTTGAACTCGGCGGCAGCATAGCCGATCGCCTCGTCCCAGCTCACCTCGCGCCAGGGATCGGTGATCCTGGCGCGGATCATCGGCCGGGTGATGCGGTCCTTGTGGGTGGCGTAGCCGATGGCGAAGCGGCCCTTCACGCAGGAATGGCCGTGGTTGGCATGGCCGTCCATGTTCGGCACCATGCGCACCAGCTCCTGGCCCTTCATCTCGGCGCGGAACGAGCAGCCCACGCCGCAGTAGGCGCAGGTGGTGACGACGCTGTGCTCGGCCTGGCCTTTGGCGATGAGGGACTTTTCCGACAGCGTGGCGGTCGGGCAGGCCTGCACGCAGGCGCCGCAGGACACGCATTCCGACGACAGGAACGGCTGGTCCTGGCTGGCGGCGATCTTCGAGGCGAAGCCGCGCCCCTGCACGGTCAGCGCCAGCGTGCCCTGCACCTCGTCGCAGGCACGCACGCAGCGCGAGCAGACGATGCACTTGGCCGGGTCGAAGCTGAAATAGGGATTGCTTTCGTCCTTGGCGGCCTGCAGGTGATTGGCGCCGCTGTAGCCGTAGCGCACCTGCCGCAGGCCCACCGCGCCGGCCATGTCCTGCAGCTCGCAGTGGCCGTTGGCCGGGCAGGTGAGGCAGTCCAGCGGATGGTCGGAAATGTACAGCTCCATCACGCCGCGGCGCAGCTCGGCGAGCTTCGGATTCTGCGTGGTCACCTTCATGCCCGGCGCCACCAGCGTGGTGCACGAGGCCGGGTAGCCTTTCATGCCCTCGATCTGCACCAGGCACAGCCGGCATGAGCCGAACGCCTCCAGCCCGTCGGTGGCGCACAGCTTGGGCACCGCGGTGCCGGCCAGCGCCGCCGCGCGCATCACCGAGGTGCCGGCCGGCACGCTCACCTCGCAGCCGTCGATGCTCAGGCGCACCACCGCATCCGACTGCGCCGCCGGCGTGCCCAGATCGTGTTCCGCTATCGAACGCATGGCATTACTCCGTGCCGGGAATCGGCAGACGGGAATCGGGAGTCGTAAAAGCCGCTTTTCTCCCGATTCCCGATTCTCGATTCCCGGTCTTGAAATCCTCCGGGAAATGATTCAGCGCCGACAGCACCGGCGCCGGCGTCAGCCCGCCCAGGGCGCACAGCGAGCCGTGCGTGAGGGTTTCGCACAGGTCGCGCAGCAGCGCTTCCTGCGCCTGCGGCTGCTGCCCGGCGCGCAGGCGGTCGATCACCTCCACCCCGCGGGTGGAGCCGATGCGGCAGGGCGTGCACTTGCCGCAGGACTCGGCCGCGCAGAACTCCATGGCGAAGCGCGCCTGCGCCGCCATGTCCACGCTGTCGTCGAAGGCGACGATGCCGCCGTGGCCGAGCATGGCGCCGAAGCCGGCGAAGGCTTCGTAGTCCAGCGGCGTGTCGAAGCGCGATTCCGGCAGGTAGGCGCCGAGCGGGCCGCCGACCTGCACCGCGCGGATCGGCCGGCCGCTGCGCGAGCCGCCGCCGTAGTCGTACAGCAGCTCGCCCAGGCTCACGCCGAAGGCTTTTTCCACCAGGCCGCCGCGGCGGATGTTGCCGGCCAGCTGGATCGGCAGCGTGCCGCGCGAGCGGCCCAGCCCGAACTCGCGGTAGTACTCCGCGCCGCCCGCCAGCACTGCCGGCACCGAAGCGAAGGTGATGACGTTGTTCAGCACGGTCGGCGCGCCGAACAGGCCTTTCACCGCCGGCAACGGCGGCCGGAAGCGCACCTGCCCGCGCCGGCCTTCCAGGCTTTCCAGCAGGGCGGTTTCCTCGCCGCAGATGTAGGCGCCCGCGCCGAGGCGCAATTCCAGCTCGAAGCACCGGCCGCTGCCGAGCAGGTCCGCGCCCAGGTAACCGCGCGCGCGGGCGATTTCGATCGCCCGCGCCAGCGTTCGCTGCGCATGCGGGTATTCGCAGCGCAGGTAGATGTAGCCCTGCGCGGCGCCGCAGGCAATTCCGGCGATGGCCATGCCCTCGACCAGGGTGAACGGATCGCCTTCCATCAGCATGCGGTCGGAGAACGTGCCGGAATCGCCCTCGTCGGCGTTGCACACCACGTACTTGCGCGGCGGCCCCGCGCCGGCCGGGTCGGGCGCGGCCGGCGTATCCAGCACCGTCTTCCACTTGATGCCGGTGGGAAACGCCGCGCCGCCGCGGCCGCGCAGGCCGGAGTCGGTGACCGCCTTGACGATAGCCGCCGGCGCTATCGCCAGGGCATTGCGCAGGCCGGCGAAACCGCCGGCGGCGACATAGGCATCCAGGTCCAGCGGATCGTCGAGCCCCACGCGCGCAAAGCACAGGCGCTCCTGGCGCTTGAGATAAGGGATCTCTTCGGTGGGGCCCAGCCGCAAGGCGTGCGCCCCGCCCTGCAGGAAGCCGGCGTCGAACAGCGCGCCGACGTCGGCCGCGCGTACCGGGCCGTAGGCGATGCGGCCGGCCGGGGTCTGCACCTCCACCAGCGGCTCGGCCCACAGCAGCCCGCGCGAACCGTTGCGCACCAGGCGGATGTCCAGGCCGCGCTGCCGCGCCTGCTCGGCCATCGCCCGCGCCACGCGCTCGGCGCCCAGCGACAGCGCGCTGGCGTCGCGGGGCACGTAAACCGTAAGCCCGTTGGCTGTCGCGGCGCTGGTAGCGCTCATGCCGCCTCCGCGCCGGACCGGTCCAGTGCCTGCACCAGCGCATCGAAATCCTCTGTGCCGACGCGGCCGTGCAGCTCGGCGCCGACCATCAGCGAAGGCCCGCAAGCGCAATTGCCCAGGCAGTACACCGGCTCCAGCGTGATGCGGCCGTCGGCGGTGGTCTGGCCGAAATCGACGCCCAGCGCGCGCTTGACGTGCCGCTCCAGCGCCGCCGCGCCGACCGCCTGGCAGGCCTCGGCCCGGCACAGGTAGACCACGTGCCGTCCGGGCCGTTCCTGGCGGAAGTAATGGTAGAAGCTGAGCACGCCGTGCACCTCGGCGCGCGACAGGTTCAGGCCGGCGGCGATCAGCGGCACCGCGCCGGCCGGCACGTAGCCGAGCGCGTCCTGCACGCCGTGCAGCACCGGCAGCAGCGCGCCGGGCAAGCTGCCCAGCCGCGCGATCACCGCCGCCACCTTGATCTGTTCGGCCTCCGGCAGGAACCGCTCGCCGGTGGCCTCGATGCTGCCATTCATCCTGGATCCGTCCGTCGCTTCAACGGCTCCGCGCCGCCGCATTCGTGCAGCGTAGCGCAAATGCCCCCGGCCGGCGGTTGCGCTAGGCCCGGCGCCCGGCGGCGCCGGGCTGGCCCTTTTGCAGGAATCCGAGCACCTGCTCGGCGAACGCGTCCGGCGCCTCCAGGTGCATGAAATGCCCGGCGCCGGGGATGCCGACCAGCTCGTAGTCGCCGGCGAACAGGTGCTCCATGTCGGCGAACATCTCGGCGGCGATGCAGCCGTCCTTTTCGCCGTAGATCACCCGCGCCGGCACCTGCAGCGGCGCCAGCAGGTAGTGCCAGGCTTCGCGGTTGAACAGCAGCCCCGGCATCGCGCGGTAGTAGCCCAGCGCCGCCTTGAGCCGCGCCGGGTCGGAAAACGCCGCCTTCACCTGGGCGACGTAGGCGGCCGGCAGCTCCCAGCCCGGCGACCAGCTCCGCGCCAGGTCCAGCAGCCAGGCAAAGTCGTTTTCGCGGATGCGCTTCTCCGGCCACGCCGGCAGCTGGAACTTGAACATGTAGCTGGAGCGGCGCAGCTGCGCACGGGTCGGCCGCAGCAGGAAGCGGCGCAGGTGCGGCACCGCCGCGGTGACCACCCGGCGGATACGGTCCGGCCGCAGCGAGGCCGCCGCGTAAGCTGCCCCGGCGCCCCAGTCGTGGCCGACGATGGCGGCGTCCGGCACTTCCAGGTGTTCCAGCAGGGCGATGACGTCGCGGCCCAGGGCCAGGCAGGAGTAGTCGCGGTCGGGCGGGATGTCGGTCGGCGCATAGCCGCGCATGAACGGCGCCACCCCGCGGAATCCGGCCGCCGCCAGGCGCCGCAGCAGGTCCGCGAAGCTCCAGGCAGTGTCCGGAAAGCCGTGCAGGCACAGCACCAGCGGCCCCTCGCCGGCGCACAGGTAGGCGAACTCCATGCCGTTGGCGCGAATGTAGCGCGGTTGCAGTTCCTCGGTGCCGGTCATCGGTATCCCAAGCGTCCATGACAGGCGCGAACGCTACCCCGATCGGCGGCGCAATGGAAGCCCGCCGGCGCGCCGGCCGGCCCGCGCTGGCGCCAGGCGGCACGGCGGCGCTATGCTGCGGCACCGCAGCCGCACAAAGCGCGACGCTACGCGCACATGCGGCGCTCAGGCTTGGGGATTGATATGACGCGGATCGCGGCTGTCTTGTCCGTAATCGCCCTGTGCGTGGGCGCGGCGCGCGTCTTGGCCGATCCCGCTCCGCCTGCCGCGCCGCAGCTCACGGCCGAGCAGTTCATGGCGCAGCTCAAGCCGCAGCACGGCACCGTGCCGCTGCCGCAGGGCTTCGCCACGCTGCAGCTCGGCGACGACTTCTATTACCTGAACCCGGCGGACGCCGAAAAGCTGCTGGTGGAGGGCTGGGGCAACCCGCCCGGCACCAAGACCCTGGGCATGGTGATCCCGCAGTCGGTCAATCCGCTGCACCGCGACGGCTGGGGCGTGGTCATCACCTACGCCGACGACGGCCACGTTTCCGACGACGACGCTGCCAAGATCGACTACGGCGATCTGCTGCAAAAAATGCAAAAGGCCGCGGAAGAGGACAACGCGGCGCGCAAGCAGAAAGGCTACACGCCGATGCACCTGGTCGGCTGGGCCGAGCCGCCGCGCTACGATGCGGCGAGCCACAAGCTGTACTGGGCCAAGCAGTACAAGGCCGACGGCGCCGAAGACGACACGCTCAACTACGAGATCCGCGTGCTGGGCCGCAAGGGCGTGCTGGAGATGACCGCGGTCTCGGGCATGCGCGACATCGATTCGGTCAAGCAGCAGATGCCGCGGGTGCTGGCCAGCGCCAATTTCAGCGACGGCAACCGCTACGAGGACTTCAAGGCGGGCACCGACCGCATGGCCGCCTACGGCCTGGCTGCGCTGGTGGCGGGCGGCATCGCCGCCAAGGCCGGCCTGTTCGCCAAGCTGGGCCTGATCCTGCTGGCGGCGAAGAAATTCATCGTGCTGGGGCTGGCCGGCGCCGCCGCATTCTTCCGCAAGCTGTTCACCGGGCGCAAAGCCCCGCGCGCCTGAACTCCGGCGGGCGGGGGACGGGCAGGCGCGCAGCGCCTACATCACCACCGCGAGGTGGAACTTGGCGCCGTCGCCGGCGGTTTCCTCCAGCACCTGGATGCAGTCGTCGAGCTCGGCCAGCAGGTCTTCGCGATCGTCGGGGTCGATGTCGAGAACGGCGTCGTCGGATTCGATGGCGTCGCGCAGCGCCACCATCGTGGCCAGGCCCACGTTCTGGTCGAACCAGCGCATGTCGTCGATGCCGTAGGGCGCGCCGGTTTCCGGGTCGATCTCTTCCTCGTCGTCGTCGTCCTCTTCGTCGTCTTCGCCGGCGTCCTCGCCGCCGCCTTCGGCCTCTTCGTCTTCGGATTCCTCGAATTCCTGCGACAGGTTGTAATCCAGGTCGGTGGTGTCGAAAAACGACGACAGCTTTTCCACGCCCAGCTCCGAGCACAGGCCGTCGAGCTCATCGGCATAGGCATGCATGAGGGAATGGTCGTCGCTGTCGGACGACAGCCCGCGTTCATCCAGCGTATGAATCCACAGCGTCATGCCCATGGTTTGTTCTCCCTGTTCCACGCCGCCTACGAAAGCACGAAAACGGATTTGCACGCAAGCTACGGGGCGGCAACGCCGGCGGCAGGAGCAGGCTAGGTGCAAAGCTTTGCACGATGTTGAAAACTGCAGGCTCGCGGGCCTGTTCAAGTGCACGGAGATCGCAGCATGCTCAAGCCGGTACCGGCGGCCGAGGCGCCGCCCCGCAACAAGCCGAGCAATAGGGCCTGTTCACACTACTTGGGTCGCTGCGTTGCCGCCCAAAATTGTGCCCGGCAAGGCGCGAGGAGCGTCGTTTGGTCATTCCAAATGAGCGACGAGCAACGCAGCCGGGCGCGATTTTGGGCGCAACCCGAAGGGACGGGGCCATTTTTGCCCATCGCTGCGTCGATCGGCACTCGCATGGAATCACCATGCCACGTGCCTCTCTCCTTGCGCTGGGCAAAAATGACCGCCGTCGCAGCGATCCAAGTAGTGTGAACAGGCCCTACCCGAGCCGTTCGCCAGCCGCGTCTCGCGGCGCGTCAAGCGGCCGCTGGGCGAGCTGTTCGCGCTGAAGAACTTCGGCGTGAACCTGGTGCACCTGTTCCCGGGCGGCGAATCGGCGGTGCTCCACCGCCACACCCGCCAGGACGAGTTCGTCTACGTGCTGGAAGGCGAGCTGGTGCTGGAAACCGACGACGGCGAATGCACCCTCGCCGCCGGCCAGTGCGTCGGCTTCGCCGCCGGCGGCGCGGCCCACCGGCTGGTCAACCGCACGCCGCGCGACGCCGTGTACCTGGAGATCGGCGACCGCACCCCGGGCGACGAAGCCAGCTACCCCAAGGACGACCTCGCCGCCCAGCTCGGCCCCGACGGCAAGTGGCGCTTCGTGCACAAGGACGGCACGCC
>JADHNH010000126.1 GCA_016779605.1 Nevskia sp.
CATCCGCAGGGGCCGACCGGGCTGCGCGCCATCGCCGAGCTGATCGAGGCCTTGCGCGAAGCCGGCGGCGGCCTGGGCCTGTTCACCGGCTGCGCGGCCGGCGACACCGGCGGCGCGCTGCTGCTGTCGGTGGAGTGACGCGCGCGGCCGTTCCAGGCGCTGCGCCACACATGCCGGGGGCGCGCCGCAGCAGTCACCATTAAAAATTAAACTGTGGGGCGGTCGGCCGCATCCAACCGCATTGCGCGCGCCTGCGCGCCGCCAATCCATCGAACCGGTGACCTCGTGACCCCGTCCCTGCGCACTTTGCTGCACCGCCTGGCCGCGGCAATGGCCATTTTTGCTTTCTACATCGTGCCGGCCCGCGCGGACAGCGCTGCGGACGGCCGGCTGGCGGCGCTCAACGCGCTGCTGGCCGAGCAATGGGAATACACGCTGAAGGATTCGCCGGAGTTCGCCACCATCATCGGCGACGACCGCTACAACGACCGCTGGAGCGATGCCTCGCCGGCCCACGTGGCGCAGCAGCAGCGCGACGCCGAAAGCTTCCTCAAGCGCTTCCAGGCGCTGGATACCGCCGGCCTGCCGGAGCAGGACCGCCTGAACCGCGACCTGATGGTGCGGCAGCTGCAGGACAACCTGCAGGGCTTCGCCCTGAGGACTTACGAGATGCCGCTGGACCAGTTCGCCGGCATGCACCTGGAGCTGGCCCAGCTGGTGTCGACCATGCCGTTCGACAGCACCCGGCACTACGAGGACTACCTGCGCCGCCTGCATGCGTTGCCGCAGGTGCTGGAACAGGTGACGGAGCTGGCGCGCCTGGGCGAGAAAGACGGCCTGATGCCGCCGAAGTACCTGCTGGAAAAAGTCGCCGTGCAGGCCCGCGCCATCGCCGCGCCGGCCGGCGTGGACAACGTGTTCGGCCGGCCGGCCGCGCATTTCCCCGACGCGGTGCCGCCGGCCGACCGCAAGCGCCTGCGCGACGCCATCGTGCAGGCGGTGGACGGCGAAGTGCGCCCGGCCTACGTCAGGCTCGCGCAGTTCGTTGCCGCCGACTACGCGCCCAAGGGTCGCGCCGAGCCGGGCCTGTGGGCGCTGCCGGACGGTGCCGCGCGCTACCGCTACGCCATCCATACGCAGACCACGACGGACCGCGATCCCGAGGAAATCCACCAGCTCGGCCTGGCGGAGGTGCGGCGCATCGAGGCGGAGATGGGCGCCATCGCCGTGCGCCTGGGCTACAAGGACCTTGCCGACATGCGTGCGCGGCTCAAGACCGACCCGAAGGTGCATGCCGCCTCGCGCGAGCAGATCGTCGGGCTGTACCGCAAGTACATCGCGCAGATGCAGCCGAAGCTGCCGGAGCTGTTCGGCCTGCTGCCGAAGACCGCGGTGGTGGTGGAGCCGGTGCAGACCTACCGCGAGAAGGACGCGGCGGCGGCCGAGTACAGCCAGGGCACGCCGGACGGCAGCCGGCCCGGCAAGGTGTTCGTCAACACCGGCGACTTCGCCAAGCGCTCGGTCATTACCATCGAGGACACCGCCTACCACGAGGCGATCCCCGGCCACCACATGCAGATATCGATCGCGCAGACGTTGCCGGGGCTGCCGCCGTTCCGCCAGCAGGCCGGCTACACCGCCTACGTCGAGGGCTGGGCGCTGTACGCCGAGCGCCTGGGCAAGGACATCGGCTTCTACCGGGAGCCGCTGAACGACTACGGCCGGCTATCCGGCGAGCTGCTGCGCGCCGACCGCCTGGTGCTCGACACCGGCGTGCATTACAAGCACTGGAGCCGCGAGCAAATGGTGCAGTTCTTCCGCGCGCATTCCTCGGAGGACGAGCCCGATCTGCAGGCCGAAACCGACCGCTACATCGCCATGCCGGGCCAGGCGCTGGCCTACAAGCTGGGCCAGCTCGAGATCCTCGGCTTGCGCGAGCGCGCCCGCAGCGCGCTCGGCGACCGCTTCGACATCAAGGCCTTCCACGACGAGATCCTGAACGGCGGCGCGCTGCCGCTGGACGTGCTGGATGCGCGGGTGGGCGCATGGGTCGATGCGCAGAAGGCCGGCGCCCCGGCGGCGGCGGGCGGCTCCTGATCATCCTTGCGCACCCGAAGTCGGGTGCCGGCGGCAGGCGCAGCGAGCGCTTGAACGCAATGCGCCTTGCCGCCGGCGCCGTGGTCGCAGCGGTGACGGCCGGCCTGCCGGGTGCCGATTATCACTGGCTGAGCGACGTGCTGGCCGGCGGCCTGCTGGGCGCCGCCGTCGGCCGGGGCGTTGCCGCCCTGATGCCGGGCGGCTGACCGCGCTTTTACCAGACCAGCGCGATCCAGGCGAACAGCGCGCCCGCGGCGGTGGCCCACAGGGCGAGGGCGTACGGCGGCTTGAGCTTGTAGGAACGGGAAAAATCGTCGTAATAGGTCACGCGCACGGCACTACTCCCTTGGTGGTCGATGCAATGGATGGCGCGGCATTGCGGCCGCGCCGTGGATGATGGTTGCGGCGCCGCAGGTCGGCCGGCGCCGGCGGCGGACGCTGGGTGAGGATCGAGCGCAGGGTGCCGGCGCCGATGCTCTCCGCGCGGCGGCGCAGGCCGTCGCCCAGGCGGCTGCCCGCCGGCATTTCCCGCAGGCGGCGCAGGTGGCCCTCAATGGCCTCGAGGTACGGGTTGGCGCCGCCGAAATGATCGGCGGCGTGCCGGTAAACGCCTTCGAAGCGGCCGTCCATGCGCTCTGCCCACAGCCGGTCGCGGAACTCGCGGGTCTTGCCCAGCAGCTCTTCGGGCGAGCCGTAGAGCGGCCTTGGCCCGTCGTCGCGCGGGGCGCCGGCCAGGCCGCACAGCTCGAATTCCTCGTAGAGGAAATCGCGGCATTTTTCCAGGTAGCAGCGGTCCGCCATTTGCGCCAGCATATCGGCGCTGCCGAGGAGAAAGCCGAGACGGTGGTCACGCCGCGTGGGCAGGCGGATGGCGTCCAGCGCCATCTCGTAGCCTGTGTAGTGCACCAGCCGTTCGACCACCGGCGCCTCGTCGGCGAAGCCCAGGCCGGGCAGGACGCTTGCGAGGAACTCGCCGCTGCGCCGCACGTGCACCAGCGTGAGCTCGGCGCCGTGGCCCACGCGGTCGCCGTCCTTGCGGATGTAGCCGGCGTCGTGGAACAGGGCGGCGATCACCCCCAGCGCCACGTGGCGCCCGCCGAGCCGCTCGCCGGCGGCGACCGAGCGGTCGTGCCCGTCGGCCAGGCGGGCGAAGGCCAGCGCGCAGTCCAGGCTGTGCTGGACGTCGTGGTAACGCGTCTCGCAGCCGCGATAGCCCGGCAGCTCGCCGGCATACAGGCGGCTGAACAGCGCGAAGGCGCGGCGTACCGGCTCCAGCCCGGTGCGCGGGTGGAGCTGCGCGAGGATCCGCACCACGCCCGCGCAGACCGTGCGCGGGTCGGCGACGAATACCCGGCCGGTGACGTCGTAATGGTTGCGTCGAATCAAGTCGTTCATCCCGGTTCGACCGCTCGTTTCGGGCGCGGTTTCCGCAAGCGCATGTTCAGAAGTCATGGCCTCATGGTAGCGGCGGCGCCGGACGCGCCGCCGCCCGCTACATCGGGCGGAAACGACCGCTCGGAGGGCGGGAATTCGTTCGTTCCCGCAGGCGGCGCCGCTCGTCAGGCGGTGCCGCGCCTGTGCTTCAGCGCACAGTTCGCGGATTCGGCCTGTGGCTGCCGGCGCGGCCGGCGTCAGGGCGGCCGGCACCCGGTTCCGCTATCATTCGCACTTTCCTCCCACCGGCAGCACCGCGCGCATTTCCATGGCTACCGTCAGCACCAACGAGATGAAGTCGGGGACCAAGGTCCTGATCGACGGCGAACCCTACTCCATCATCGAAAACGAGTACCGCAAGCCCGGCAAGGGCCAGGCGACCAACACCCTCAAGATCCGCAACCTGAAGAACGGACGCGTGATCGAGCGCACGCTCAAGTCCGGCGATTCCTGGGAGCTGGCCGACGTCGAGACGGTCGAGATGCAGTACCTGTACAACGACGGCGAATTCTGGACGTTCATGGACCCGAAGTCCTACGAGCAGATCCAGGCCGGCGACGCCGCCATGGCCGACGCCAAGCAGTGGCTCAAGGGCGAGGAAACCTGCACCGTGCTGCTGTGGAACGGCGTGCCGCTGTCGGTGGCCGCGCCCAACTCGGTGCTGCTGCAGATCACCGAAACCGATCCGGGCCTGCGCGGCGACACTTCCGGCGGCGGCGGCAAGCCGGCGACGCTGGAAACCGGCGCGGTGGTGCGCGTGCCGCTGTTCGTGCAGCAGGGCGAAGTGATCAAGGTGGACACGCGCACCGGCGAATACCTGGGGCGCGTCGGCAAGTAGCCTGCCGCCGGCCGCTCAGGGCCGGCCGCGAAGCTCAGGCAAAGCACACTAAAAGGGGACACGATGGACGACAACCGCCGCAAGGCGCTGGAAGCGGCGCTCGGTCAGATCGAGCGGCAGTTCGGCAAGGGCGCGATCATGCGCATGGGCGCCAACGACCCGGCGCGCGACGTCGACGTGGTGTCCACCGGCTCGCTGGCGCTGGACCTGGCGCTGGGCATCGGCGGCCTGCCGCGCGGCCGCGTGGTGGAAATCTACGGGCCGGAGTCGTCCGGCAAGACCACCTTGTGCTTGCAGGTGGTTGCGCAGGTGCAGAAGACCGGCGGCGTGGCCGCCTACATCGACGCGGAGAACGCGCTGGACCCGTCCTACGCCGAGAAGCTCGGCGTCACCGTCGCCGACATGCTGATCTCACAGCCGGACACCGGCGAGCAGGCGCTGGAAATCGCCGACATGCTGGTGCGCTCCAACAGCGTCGACGTGATCGTGATCGACTCGGTGGCGGCGCTGGTGCCCAAGTCCGAGATCGAGGGCGAGATGGGCGAGGCCTCGGTAGGGGTGCAGGCCCGCCTGATGTCGCAGGCGCTGCGCAAGCTCGCCGCTAACATCAAGCGCGCCAACGCGCTGGTGATTTTCATCAACCAGATCCGCATGAAGATCGGCGTGATGTACGGCAGCCCGGAAACCACCACCGGCGGCAACGCGCTGAAGTTCTACGCCTCGGTGCGGCTGGACATCCGCCGCACCGGCTCGATCAAGAAAGGCGAGGAAGTGGTCGGCAACGAGACCCGCGTGAAGGTGGTGAAGAACAAGATGGCGCCGCCGTTCCGCGAGGCGCACTTCGAGATCCTGTTCAACGAAGGCATCTCCAAGCTCGGCGAGCTGATCGACCTGGGTGCCGAGAACGGGCTGGTCGAGAAGTCCGGTGCCTGGTACGCCTACAAGGGCAACAAGATCGGCCAGGGCAAGGACAACGCGCGCGCCTTCCTCAAGGAGCATCCGGAAATTGCCGACGAGATCGAGCGGGCGCTGCGGGCCAAGCTGATGCCGGCCAAGCCGGTGCGCGGCGAAGCCGCGGAGTAGTTGTCGTGCGGCAGCGGACATTGGTCCGCAAATGAACGCCAATGAACGCAAATAAAGACGAATAATTCGTCCCGACGACAATTCATCAAGTATTTGTATATTGGAGTTTATTGGCGTTCATTTGCGGACCGCTTGGCTTTTGGTGCGCCCCCTGATGATCGAATCGAGCACGCGCGGTGTTGGCGATGGCGGCACGTAAGCCGCCGGACGCGGAGCAGGCGCGCACGCGCGCGCTGCGGCTGCTGGCGCGCCGCGAGCACTCCGCCCGCGAACTGCAGCACAAGCTGGCGGTGCGCGGCGTGGAGCAGGCGCAAGCCGCCGCGGTGGTGGGCGAGCTGGCGCAGGCCGGCTGGCAGAGCGACGCGCGCTACGTCGGCTCGCTGGTGCGCTCGCGCGTGGCGCAGGGTTACGGGCCGCTGCGCATCGAGTCCGAGCTGATCGCCGCCGGCGTTGCCGAGCCCCTGGCGCGCGAGGCGCTGGCCGGCGCCGGGGCCGACTGGGCGCAATTGGCCGAGGACCTGCGCCGGCGCAAGTTCGGCGCGCTGCCGGCCGCAGCCGCACAATGGCAGAAGCAGTACCGACACTTGGCCGCGCGCGGTTTCGAAGCGCGGCACATTTACCGGGCGCTGAAAAGCGAGGCGCCCCCCGAGGAGCAGGACCCATGACCAGTGCCCCCATCCACCGGCTGCTCCAGGTCAACGGAGCGCGCATCCACGCCGTCGAGCAGGGCAGCGGCCCGCTGGTCGTGCTGGTGCACGGCTTCCCCGAATCCTGGTATTCCTGGCGCCACCAGCTGCCGGCGCTGGCGCGGGCCGGCTACCGCGCGGTGGCCATCGACCAGCGCGGCTACGGCCGCTCGTCCAAGTTCTGGCAGCCGGAGGCCTACCGCATCCACAAGCTGGTGGGCGACGTGGTCGGCGTGGTGCAGGCGCTGGGGGAGAGCTCGGCCGTGGTGGTCGGGCACGACTGGGGCGCGCCGGTGGCCTGGACCGCCGCCTGGCTGCACCCGGAGATATTCCGCGGCGTCATGGGCCTGAGCGTGCCGTTCTCCGGCCGCGGCCTGATCGCGCTGCCGGGCAGCCCCTTCGGCGAAATGCGGCCGGACGAGCTGCACCGCTACGTCGCCGGGCCGGGCAAGGATTTCTACCAGACCTATTTCGGCACCCTGGGGCCGATCATCGACGAGATCGAGGCCGACCTGCGCGGCTGGCTGCGCGACATCGTGTGGTCCGTCTCCGGCGATTTCCTCGGCACCACCGGCATCGACTTCGCCAACGTCGATCCGTTGGAGTTCATCCGCATGAGCGCCCTGTGCATTCCGCACGGCGCGCGCATGCGCGAGCGCTTCCCCTCGCCGCCGGCGATGCCGGCCTGGTTCACCGAGACGGACCTGGATTTCTTCGTCGGCGAGTTCGAGCGCTCCGGCTTCGGCGGCCCGCTGAACTTCTACCGCAATATCGACGCCGACTGGCAGGACCTGGCCGGCCAGGGCGACAAGCCGCTGACCGTGCCGGCGATGTTCGTCGGCGCGGAGTACGACGTCGCCACGGTCTGGGGCCGCGAGGCCATCCGCCGCGCCGGCGAGCGCATGCCCGACTACCGCGGCACCCACATCCTGCCCGGCTGCGGCCACTGGATCCAGCAGGAGCGGGCCGCCGACACCAACCGCCTGCTGCTGGAGTTCCTGCGCTCGCTCTGAGGCACCCGCAAGCCGCCGGGGGCAACCCGCACCCGGCCGATGCACCGGGGACGACCGGGGGATTCCCCTTAAAAAGCCGGGAAGATTGGTCGCCGCCCGGGCTGACGCGGTAAAATCGCATTCTTTTTCCGACGTTCCTGCGATGAACAGCAACGCGCTGCGCGCCCGGTTCCTGGAATTCTTCCGCCGCCAGGGGCATACCATCGTGCCGTCCAGCTCGCTGGTGCCGGGCAACGATCCGACCCTGCTGTTCACCAACGCCGGCATGGTGCAGTTCAAGGACGTTTTCACCGGCCGCGAGAGCCGCGCCTACAAGCGCGCCGCCAGCAGCCAGAAGTGCGTGCGCGCCGGCGGCAAGCACAACGACCTGGAAAACGTCGGCTATACCGCCCGGCACCACACGTTTTTCGAGATGCTGGGCAATTTCAGCTTCGGCGACTATTTCAAGCGGGACGCCATCCGCTTCGCCTGGGAGTTCGTCACCGGCGCCGACTGGCTGGGCATTCCCGCGCAGCGGCTGATGGTCACGGTCTACCACACCGACGACGAGGCCTACGACATCTGGCACCGGCAGATCGGCGTGCCGGCGCAGCGCATCGTGCGCATCGGCGACAAGCCGGGCGGCGGCTCCGACAACTTCTGGCAGATGGGCGACACCGGCCCCTGCGGCCCCTGCTCGGAGATTTTCTACGACCACGACCCGGACGGCCGCCTCGGCATCAAGGGCGGCCCGCCCGGCTCGCCCGACGACGACGGCGACCGTTGGATCGAGATCTGGAACCTGGTGTTCATGCAGTTCGACCGCGCCGCCGACGGCACGCTGTCGCCGCTGCCGGCGCCCTCGGTGGACACCGGCATGGGCCTGGAGCGGGTCGCTGCGCTCATGCAGGGCGTGCACAGCAACTACGACATCGACCTGTTCCGCGACCTGATCGAGGCGGTGGCGCGCCTGGCCGGCAATGCGGACCGCGGCAACCCGTCGCTGCGCGTGATCGCCGACCATATCCGCGCCTGCAGCTTCCTGATCGCCGACGGCGTGGTACCGTCCAACGAGGGCCGCGGCTACGTGCTGCGCCGCATCATGCGGCGCGCCATCCGCCACGGCTACAAGCTGGGCCTGAGCGAGCCGTTCTTCTACAAGCTGGTCGATCCGCTGGGTGCGGCGATGGGCGCGGCTTATCCGGAGCTGGTCGAGCGCCGTGCGCAGCTCGAGCGCGTCATCCGCCAGGAGGAGGACGCCTTCGCCGCCACCCTGGACAAGGGCATGCGCCTGCTGGAAGAGGCGATCGGCAGGGCAACCGGCGGCGTGATCGCCGGCGAGGCGGTATTCAAGCTCTACGACACCTACGGCTTTCCGGTGGACCTGACCGCCGACATCGCGCGCGAGCGCGGCCTGACGCTGGACATGGCCGGCTACGAGCGCGAGATGCAGGCGCAGCAGGAGCGCAGCCGGGCGGCCAGCGGCTTCAAGGCGGACTATTCGCAGGGCACCGAAGTCGATGCCCGCACCGAGTTCACCGGCTACGAGCAGGTCGGACACCCGGCCACCGTGCTGGCGCTGGTGCGGGGCGGCCGGCCGGTGGAGCGGATCGAGGCGGGCGAGGAAGCGGTGGTGTTCCTGGACCGCACGCCGTTCTACGCCGAGTCCGGCGGCCAGGTCGGCGACACCGGGGTTCTGAGCGGCCCCGGCGTGCGCTTCGCGGTGAGCGACACGCAGGCGCTGAACCCGAATGCCCGCGGCCATGTCGGCAAGCTCGAAAGCGGCGCCCTGCGCGTCGGCGACCACGTCAAGGCGCAGATCGACACCGCGCGGCGCGACGCCATCCGCCGCAACCACTCGGCCACCCACCTGCTGCACGCCGCGCTGCGCCAGGTGCTCGGCACCCACGTGGCGCAGAAAGGCTCGCTGGTGGCGCCGGAGCGCCTGCGCTTCGATTTTTCGCACGACCGCGCGATGAGCGCCGAGGAGATCGCCGAAGTCGAGCGGCTGGTCAACCGCGAAATCCTCGCCAACGTCGCCGCCGACGTGCGCCAGAGCAGTTACGACGAGGCGGTGGCTGCCGGCGCCATGGCGCTGTTCGGCGAGAAGTACGGCGACGTGGTGCGCGTGCTCAGGTTCGGCGATTTCTCCACCGAGCTGTGCGGCGGCACCCACGTGGCGCGCACCGGCGACATCGGCCTGTTCAAGATCGTCGCCGAGTCCGGCGTGGCGGCCGGCGTGCGACGCGTGGAGGCGATCACCGGCGAGGGCGCGCTGGCCTACGTGCGCGAGCTCGAAGGGCGGCTGCGCGAGGCCGCCGCGCTGGTCAAGGCCAGCCGCGACGGCAGCGACCTGCTGGACAAGCTGCTGCAGCAGCAGGAGCGCGGCAAGCAGCTGGAAAAGGAGCTGGCGCAGCTGAAGGGCAAGCTGGCTTCCAGCGCCGGTAGTGACCTCGCCGGCCAGGCGCGCGAGATCAACGGCGCCAAGGTGCTGTCCGCGCGCGTCGACGGCATCGAGGGCAACGAGCTGCGCGCCCTGCTGGACCAGCTGAAGAACAAGCTGGGCTCGGCCGTCGTGCTGCTGGGCACCGCCAGCGGCGCCAAGGTGAGCCTGATCGCCGGCGTCACCGCCGACTTGACCGCCAGGGTCAAGGCCGGCGAGCTGGTCAACATGGCGGCGGCCCAGGTCGGCGGCAAGGGCGGCGGCCGCCCCGACATGGCGCAGGCCGGCGGCAGCCAGCCGGAGAACCTGGGCGCGGCCCTGGACAGCGCCTACCAATGGGTCGCGCAGCGGCTTGAGTGAAGCAGTTTCCGGTTTCCAGTTGCCAGTTTCCAGAAGCTGGGAGTACCGCATGATTGGAAACCGGCAACTGGAAACTGGAAACTTTTAACTGGAAACCGCTTCTATGGCTTTACTTGTACAGAAGTACGGCGGCACCTCGGTCGGCTCGGTCGAGCGCATCGACCTGGTCGCCGCCAAGGTCGCGGCGGCACGCGAGCGCGGCCACCAGATCGTGGTGGTGGTGTCGGCCATGTCCGGCGAAACCGACCGGCTGCTCAAGCTGGCCCGCAGCGTCGATCCGCGCCCGCAGCCGCGCGAGCTGGACCAGATGCTGGCGACCGGCGAGCAGGTGACCATCGCGCTGCTGGCGATGGCGCTGGCCAGGCGCGGCGTGCCGGCGCGCTCCTACCAGGGCTGGCAGGTCGCCATCCAGACCGACCAGGCCTATTCCAAGGCGCGCATCCGCAACATCCAGACCGAACGCCTGCTGGCCGACTGCAAGGCCGGCACCGTGCCGGTGGTGGCCGGCTTCCAGGGCGTGGACGAGGCCGGCAACGTCACCACCCTGGGCCGCGGCGGCTCCGACACCACCGGCGTGGCGCTGGCCGCGGCGCTGAAGGCCGACGAGTGCCAGATCTACACCGACGTCGACGGCGTCTATACCACCGACCCGCGGGTGGAGCCCAAGGCGCGGCGCCTGGACCGCATCACCTTCGAGGAGATGCTGGAGCTGGCCAGCCTCGGCTCCAAGGTGCTGCAGATCCGCTCGGTGGAATTCGCCGGCAAGTACAAGGTGCCGCTGCGCGTGCTGTCCACCTTCCAGGAAGGGCCCGGCACGCTGATCACTCTCGAGGAACATTCGATGGAAGAACCGCTCATCTCCGGCATCGCGTTCAACCGCGACGAGGCCCAGCTCACCGTGTCCGGCGTGCCGGACCGTCCCGGCATCGCCGCGGCGATCCTGGGGCCGATCGGCGAGGCCAACATCGAAGTCGACATGATCGTGCAGAACGTCGGCGCCGACGGCACCACCGACTTCACCTTCACCGTCCACCGCAACGACCATGAGCGCGCGGTGGAGATCGCCCGACGGGTGGCGCAGGAACTCCGCGCTAAAGGCGTGCGCTCGGCGGTCGATATCGTTAAGGTGTCGCTGGTCGGCGTGGGCATGCGTTCGCATGCCGGCATCGCCGCCAAGATGTTCCGCGTGCTGGCCGAGGAGGGCATCAACATCCGCATGATCTCGACGTCGGAGATCAAGATCTCGGTCGTGATCGAGGACAAATATCTGGAATTATCGGTGCGTGCGCTGCACAAGGCGTTCGATTTGGCGGAAAGCCGCATCGTTTGAGACATTCGCATCGTGGAAATACGTATTTTTTGCAGTCGTCAAATATGACAAAGTGGCCGGAAGTCTCTAGTATTTGAGGATTATTAGTATGTTTTTCCGGCTATCGAAAGGTGGCACGCAGACTGAAACTCGTGCGCCATAACGGGGGAAGTGTACATGCTGATTCTGACAAGGCGAGTCGGTGAGACGGTGATGATCGGAGACGAAGTGACGGTCACCGTTCTCGGCATCAAGGGCAACCAGGTTCGGCTCGGCGTCAAGGCGCCGAAGAACGTGGCGGTGCACCGCGAGGAAATCTTCGAACGCATCCGGGTGGAGCGCGGCACCGACGTCGCCGTCAACAGCTGAAACGCGCGTAATTTTCGCTTTACCTGTCCGCCTCGTGCCGCTATTCTATTGCGGCTGTAGCGCTGCCTTGCCCTCGGCGCACGGAGAGATGGCCGAGTGGACGAAGGCGCTCCCCTGCTAAGGGAGTATAGGGTCAAAAGCCTTATCGCGGGTTCGAATCCCGCTCTCTCCGCCACTTGGGGCCCTCCCAGGTCACAGCGGTACACGTCAACGCGCCCGTAGCTCAGCTGGATAGAGTACCTGGCTACGAACCAGGGGGTCGGAGGTTCGAATCCTTCCGGGCGCGCCATATCAAGATCCCTCTCTCTGAAGAAAGTGCTCTGCGGTCTGCACGCCGCAGGAGAGGGGATTCTCACCTCCGACTGCGTCGGAGGTTGCCAGGCCCCTC
>JADHNH010000127.1 GCA_016779605.1 Nevskia sp.
GCCCGCAGGTCGTGCGCCACCGAGTAGCTGAACGCGTCGAGCTCGCGGTTGGCGGCTTCGGCGGCCAGCTTGCGCCGTTCCACCTCCTCCAGCGCCGCCTTGAGCTGGCGGTTGGCTTCCTTCTGCTGGCTGGCGCGCAGCAGCACCTCGGCCTGCATCCGGTTGAGGTCGCGCTGCGCGCCGCGGTCCAGCGCGGCGGCGTCGCGCACGTGGACGAACTCGGTGACGTCGCGCACGTGATGCAGGATGTAGGCGATTTCGCCGTCGTCGCGGAAGATCGGCGAGTTGACCGCGCTCCAATAGCGCTCCTCGAAGCTTTCGGCGCCGTCGGGACGATTGTCGTAGCGTTGCACGCCCATGACGTCCTGCGCGCGGTCGCGCAGCACGCGCTCGAGCGACGCGTGCAGGTCCGCCACGCCGCTCGCATGGGGATCGGCCGGATTGTCCGGAAACGCTTCGAACATGCCGTGGCCGATCAGCTCCTCGGCCGAGCGGCCGGTGACGCTGAGGTATTGCCGGTTGACCGCTGCGATGGTGAAGCGTTCGTCCGGATGCAGCAGCAGGTAAGGATGCGGCCCATGGTCGAAAACCAGGGCGAACTCGGTGTCGGCGAGCGCGGCAGTGCTCATGGGCCCGCCAGGCACCGCATCACGGCGCCGCCGTCGGCGTTGCGCTGCAGCCGCTCCCGGCCCCATTGCGCGATCTTGTCGAACGGCAGCGGGCGGCTGAAGTGGTAGCCCTGCAGGCCGTTGGCGCCGAGCTGCCGCAGCAGGCGCGCCGTGTCCTCGTTTTCCACGCCCTCCGCGACCGTTTCCAGGCCGATGCTCCGCGCCAGCTCGATCACCGAGCGGACGATGGCGAACGAGTCCTGCGACACCAGTGCGTCGGCGACGAACGACTTGTCGATCTTGATCTCGGAGAACGGCATCTGGCGCAGCGCCTTGAGCGTGGAGTAGCCGGTGCCGAAGTCGTCCATCGCCAGGGCGAAGCCTTTCAGGCGCAGGCGCGTCAGGATGTCGGTCATCTTGCGGGGGCTGCGCATGGCCACGGATTCGGTCACTTCGAAGGAAATGCCGTCCAGGGCGACGCCGCGCTCCTGCACGAGGCTGACCACGCGGTCGGGAAAGTCCAGGGTGTCCAAGTTGACCCCCGAGACGTTGACCGATATCGGCGCGCTGCAGCCGAGGACGGCAAGCCGGCGATGGTGGTGCAGCGCGGTCTCCACCACCCACATGGTCAGGCGGTCGATGACTTCCTCGTCCTGCTCGGCCACCGGAATGAAGCTGTCCGGCGCGATCAGGCCGGCCAGCGGATGGCGCCAGCGGATCAGCGCCTCGAAGCGCGTAACCTCCCGGCCGGCCGACGACACCACCGGCTGCAGGAACAGGTCCATCTGGCCGTCGTCGATTGCCTGCGCAATCGCCGCGGGCGTGATTTCCGCGCGCGCCGGCTCCGGCGGCTTGGCGGCCTGCTGGCGCTGGTTGGCGCTGGACAGCCAGATCTGCTCGAACAGGTCGAACACTTCGCGCATCTGCGCCACGCGCATCGGCTTGACGATGTCGGCGACGATCGACAGCCCCAGTGCCTCGCCGACCTGGCGTGCCGAAGCCAGTACCCGCGCGTCGAACCCACTGATGAGCGCCAGCGCGCCGCCGAAGCCCTGCTGGCTCAGGTAGCGCAGCTGCTCGACGCCGTCGCTCGGGCCGAGCTGCAGGTCCAGCACGATGACGTCCGGCGGCGTGGATTCGTAGAGCCGCCGGAACTGGCTTTCGCTGATTGCGAGGTCGACGTTCCAGCCGCGGGTGCGCGCGATCGTGCCGACGAAAGCGGCGATCTCGGGCTCGTCGTCGAGCACGAGCAGGCGGATGTTGGGCTGAGCGGGCTGCATGGGCGCGCTATCCCCACGCGCCGGCCGCTGCAAGCGGCCAACCCTGGTCCTGCCGCCGCGGCACGCCATTCCTGGCTGTGCCGGGCACCTCCTCCCCCTTGGTCATATCAGCGCGACCTCTTCCTTCGCTGTCTATCGACACGGCCTGTGAGCCCGCGGCCACCGCCGCCCTGACCCCCGTGAGTACCCGATAGTCACTTGTCTTTTTTTTGTTCTTTTTTATTCTATTTCTATTTTGCGTTTCTTTGATATTACACCGTTGCCAACGTCTGGCAACCCGGATGCGACAACACATTGGAATATGGAGTGATTTGACCGTGGTCCGGGGTTTGCATGAGCAATCGGCCAAGCGCCTGATCTGCTATTTATAAATGGCTAAGTGCGGGGTTGGCGGGGCACAGCGGTGACGCCGGCGAGGCCATGCGCGCGGCGCAGACGGGGGCGCCATCGCTGCGGCAATGATGTTCCTGCGGCCGGGCGCGCGCCGGGGAGCGGCGGCAATCCGGCCTACAATGTGCGCGCTTACGCCCAGCCGCCCCCGACGCGAACCCGATACCCGATGTCCGCCGGTCATTGCCGTTTCGCAATGCTGCAAGCCGCCGCATGGCGGCACGGTTCGTGCTCGGCACGCCGCCGCCGGTTCCTGGGTCGGCGAGTATGAGCGGCCATATGTCGCTGACGAGGTACGCGCGGATTTCGGTCGCCGCGGCCCTGCTGGTGCTGGCGCTCAAGTTCGCGGCCTGGTGGCTGACCGGTTCGGTCGGCCTGCTGTCGGACGCGCTGGAGACCCTGACCAACGTCGCCGGAGCGCTGGTGGCCTTGTACATGCTGCGCGTGGCGCAGCAGCCGCCGGACGACGCCCACACCTACGGCCATGGCAAGGCCGAATATTTCGCCGGCGGGTTCGAGGGCATGCTGATCTTTTTCGCCGCCGGCCTCATCGCGTTCCAGGCGGTGCCGCGCCTGTGGGCGCCGCAGCCGCTGGAACAGGCGCCGCTGGGACTGGCGGTCGCGGCCGCCGCCGCCGTGATCAACCTGGCGGTGGCGCGGCTGCTGATGCGGGTGGGGCGCGCGCACCATTCGATCACCCTGCAGGCCGATGCCAGGCACCTGATGGCGGACGTCTGGACCACTGTGGGCGTGGTCGCCGGCGTTGCCGCCGTGGCCGCGACCGGCCGCCTGTGGCTCGATCCGCTGGCAGCTCTGGTGGTGGCGGGGCACGTGCTGTCGGAAGGCGTCGCACTGATGCGCGGGGCTGCCGCCGGACTGATGGACGCGGCCTGGCCGCAGCACGAGCAGAAGCTGCTGGCGCGGGTGCTCGACGAGTTCCGCGGCGAGGGCGTGGATTTCCACGCGGTGCGCACGCGCACGGCCGCCGCGCAGCGCTTCGTCAGCCTGCACGTGCTGGTGCCGGGACAATGGACGGTGCAGCAGGGCCATGACCTGGCGGAGCGGATCGAGCAGCGGCTGGCCGAAAGCCTGGCCAACGTCAGTGCCGAGACGCACGTGGAGCCGGCGGAGGACCCGCGCTCCTACGACGATTAGCAGGCTGCTGAAAAACCCCGTTTTTCCGCAGCCTGCGCGTGGCACACGGATGTGCCAACGAAGATCGAGCACGTAAGTGCTTGATCTTCGGGAGCGTAGAAAAGTCACACCTTTTCGAAGCGACCTGAAAAACGCCATGGATGGCGTTTTTCAGCAACCTGTTAGGGCGGATCGCGGCCATTCGCGGCCATTGTGCGCAGGCCCGCTGGGCGAACCGGGCGCCGCCATTGTTCCCCGGCGGCGGCTGAGTCTGCGGCGGAGGTGGCAGTTGCGGGCGCGTGCGCTCACAATCACCCGTTCATGGACGAGAGCCCGCAATGAAGCAGCTGAGCGGCCTGGATTCGGTGTTCCTGAATCTGGAAACGCCCGAGGCGCCGATGCACGTCGGCGCCGTGACCGTGCTGGACCTTGCGCGCGCTCCCAAGGGCTTTGGCTTCGCGGCGGTGCGCGGACGGATTGCCGAACGCCTGCATCTGCTGCCCGGCCTGCGGCGGCGCCTGGTGACCATGCCGCTCAACCTGATCCCGCCGTTCTGGATCGAGGACCCGGACTTCCGGCTGGACCGCCACGTCCGGCGCATGAAGCTGCAGCGCCCGGGCGGCGACCATGAACTGGCCGCGCTGGCCGCCGACCTGATCGCCGCGCCGCTGGAGCGCGCCCAGCCGCTGTGGATGTTCTATTACGTCGAGGGCCTGTCCGGCCGCCGCGCGGCGTGCATTTCGATCATCCACCATGCCTGCGTCGACGGCGTTTCCGGTGCCGAGCTGCTCGGGCGGCTGCTTGACAGTGCCCAGCCGGTGCGGCCGCCGGCGCCTGCCGGCGACTGGGATCCCGACGAATTGCCGCTGGCGCTGGACCGGCTGCTGTTCACCGCCCGGCAGGCCTGGATCCGGCAGCGGCAGTTCGCCCAGCTGGTGCGCCAGAGCCTGCCGCTGGCCTTGCGCTTCGGCCGGGCCTGGCTCGGCCAGGCGCCGGCGCCCGGGCAGGCGGCGGCGGCAGTTCCCGCCGGCCTGCCGCCGGCGCCGCACACGCGCTTCAACGTGGCGATCGATGCGCGGCGCAGCTACGGCTTCGCCAGCCTTTCGCTGCCGCGAATCCGGGCGGTCAAGGGCGCCCTGCGGATGACCGTCAACGATGTGCTCCTGACCCTGTGCGCCGGTGCGCTGCGCAGCTACCTGCAGGAAAGAAACGAGCTGCCGGCGCAGCCGCTGGTGGCGGCGGTGCCGATCTCGGTGCGGACACCCCGCAGCGGCGTGGCCGGCGGCAACCAGGTCACGTTGTTGACGGCGGAATTACCCACCCACCTGGCCGAGCCTCTGGCGCGCGCCGGCGCCGTGAGCCTGGCCACGGCCAGGCTCAAAAAAGTGCACCGCGCGGTGCCGGCGCGCCTGCTGATGGACTGGATGGAGCTGCCGGCGCCGGCCCTGGTGGCCAGCGCGGCGCGGCTGTACCAGAATTTCGTCAACCACGACCGCGTCCGGCCGCCGGTCAACCTGGTCATTTCGAACATCCCGGGGCCGCAATCGCCGCTGTTCCTGGCCGGCGCGCCGCTGCTCGGCAATTACCCTATCAGCATCCCGTATCACGGCCTGGCGCTGAACCTGACCGTGCTCAGTTACTGCGATCAGCTCGATGTCGGGGTCACCGCTTACGCGCCCGCACTGGCGGACCCGGCGCACCTGCTCGGGCTGATGGAGGCGGCGCTGGTCGAGCTCGAGGCTGCGGCCGGCCTGGGCGATGCCGGTGCGCCAGCGGTCGGGGCAGAAGGCGCGGCGGGCCCGCGCCCGGCGAGATCGGAACGGAAATCAGGCAGAATGAGAAGCCGGCGGATCAGGCCGCCGCATTGAACCAACAAAACCAGCGGCCCAGGGCAATCACGCCCTTGGCGGATCGGTTCGGCGCAACAAGGTAGCGAGCGGCCGCAAGGGTAGCCATGGAAACGACCGAAAGACTCATCAGCGCGTTGTACGGTGCGTCCACGGAAGGCGACTGGAGGTCGTTCCGGGTGCGCGCGCTGGGCCTGATCTGCCAGGAACTGGCGGCGGATGCGGGCGCCTGGTGGACGCGCAGCGAGGGGGCGGCCACCGGCGAGCTGACGCAGTGCCCGCACCCGTTCGTGGCGATTGCGGCGCTGGAAAAGCTGGGCTCGCCCGCGCAGCAGCGCAACGCGGTGGTGCAGGCCTCTCCCGGCGCGGTGGCGTTCCTGTACGCGCAGCCGGGCAGCGAGTTGCTGCACACGCTGGTGCTGAGCCTGAATGCGAAAGCGCCGCCGCCGGCGGCCGAGGTGATCCGGCGCGTCGGAATCCATTTGTGCGAAGCCGGCGCCCTGGCCACGCTGCAGTTCGTGCGCCGGGACGACTGGCTGCACGCGGTGGGCCGCGCCAACCGCGGCTCCGCCGCGCTGGTGGATGCCGCCGGGGCGGTGCACGCGGTGAGCGACCGGTTCCGCGCCCTGCTGGAAGAGACCACCGGCGACAGCGCCGCCGCACGGCTGCCGTTCGACCTGCCGGAGGAGCTGCTGGGCGACAACGGCGGTGAATTCATGCACGGCACGCTGCACCTGCGCGTGTCGCGCTGCGGCGGACTGTACCTGCTGCACGCGCGCAAGCCGCTGCCGCTGGATGCGCTGTCGCCGCGCGAACAGGAGATCGCCCGAGCCATCAGCAACGGCAAGACGCTGAAATCCATTGCCCGCCAATACGGCATCGCGGTGTCGACGGTGGCCAACCACACCACGCGCATCTACCGCAAGCTGGCGATCTACCGGCGCGAGGACCTGATCGAGCTGCTGCGCAAGCGCACCGGCACCTCGCACTGAGCGGGCGCGGCGCGAGCCGCGCAGTTGCGGCAAACTAGCTCCCCGGAAACGGTCGCGCCGCCGCCAGGCGCGCCCGGCCGCACAAAAAACACGCACAAACGTCCCATGCCCGCCGTTCTGGAAGTCCGCGACCTGGCCAAGCACTACGCGCGCGTGCGCGCGGTGGACGGCATCAGCTTCGAGGTGGCCGAAGGCTCGTGCTTCGGCCTGCTCGGGCCCAACGGCGCCGGCAAGAGCACCACCATCGAGATGATGGAAGGCCTGCTGCGGCCGACCGCGGGGCAGGTGCTGTTCCGCGGCGCGCCGCTCGGCAGCCACTACCGCGAGCGCGTCGGCATCCAGTTCCAGACCACGGCGCTGCAGCAGTTCCTGACGGTGCGCGAAAACCTGGCGTTCTTCAGCGCGCTGTATCCGAAGCGGCGGCCGCTGGACGAGCTGGTGGCGCTGTGCCGGCTGGAGGAGTTCCTGGACCGCGACGCCGGCAAGCTGTCGGGCGGGCAGCGCCAGCGCCTGCTGCTGGCCATCGCCCTGGTCAACGATCCCGAAGTGCTGTTCCTCGACGAGCCCACCACCGGGCTGGACCCGCAGGCGCGGCGCAACTTCTGGGACCTGGTGCGCGACATCCGCGCGCAGGGCCGCACCATCGTGATGACCACGCATTACATGGAAGAGGCCTACGTGCTGTGCGACGAGATCGTCATCGTCGACCACGGCAAGACCATCGCCCGCGGCAGCCCGCGCGCGCTGCTGGCCGAGCATTACGACGACTCGGTGCTGGAGCTGCCGGCGGCCGAGGCGGCCAAGCTGGGCGGCAGCATCCCGCTCAAGGACAAGGGCGACACGGTGGAAATCCACACCCCGGACGTCAACGACGCCATCGCGCGGCTGCTCGCCGCGGGCGCTTCGCTGGCCAGCCTGCGCATCCGTCCGCGCACGCTGGAGGACCTGTTCCTGGAGCTGACCGGGCGGGAGCTGCGCACATGAGCGGCTTCTGGCGGCGCCTGCGGGCGGCGACCTGGGCGCGCAGCCTGGAGTTCCTGCGCGACCGCTCGTCGCTGGGCTGGAACCTGGTGTTCCCGGTGCTGCTGGTGTTCGGGCTGGCCTACGTGTTCTCCGGGCCGGGCCAGCCGATGTTCAAGGTGGCGGTGCTGGCGCCGCCGCAGGCGGCGCTGGACGCGACGCTGCACCCGTTCCTGGCCACGCCGCAGGTGCAGTTCTACCGCGAGGGCGCGCACGAGGAGGCGCTGCACAAGGTGCAGCTGCAGCGCATCGACATGCTGCTGGATTTCACCGCGGCGGCGCCGCGCTACTGGGTCAACGAGCGCTCGCCCAAGGGCAAGCTGCTGGAGCAGCTGCTGCGCGGGGCGGGGCCGCCGCTGCTGGCGCGCGAACAGACCAGCGGCGCGGAGGTGCGCTACGTCGACTGGGTGGCGCCGGGCGTGCTGGGCATGAACATGATGTTCTCCTGCCTGTTCGGCATCGGCTACGTGATCGTGCGCTACCGCAAGAGCGGTTACCTGAAACGGCTCAACGCCACGCCGCTGCGCGCCTTCGAGTTCCTGCTGTCGCAGCTGCTGTCACGCCTGCTGCTGATCCTGGCGGTGAACATCGCGGTGTTCGCCGCCTGCCGCTGGCTGCTGCACCTGCGCATGGAAGGCTCGTACGCGACCCTGCTGCTGCTGACCGCGCTGGGTGCGTTCTCGATGATCGCGATGGGCCTGGTGGTGTCGGCGCGCATCGCCAGCGAGGAGCTGGCCGGCGGCATCCTCAACGTGCTGTCGACGCCGATGATGGTGATCTGTGGCGTGTTCTTTTCGATGGACGGCGCGCCGCGCGCGCTGCGCATCGCCGCCGACTTCCTGCCGCTGACCCACCTGCTCAGCGGCGCCCGCGCGATCATGCTCGACGGCGCCGGCATCGCGCAGATCGGCTACCACCTGGCTGCGCTGGCGGCGATGAGCGCGGTCTACCTGAGCCTGGGCGCGGCGCTGTTCAAGTGGCGCAGCTGAGCGTTCGCAGGAAAGTTCGGCACGCATCGAAAAGCAAACCAGTCCGCAAATGAACGCCAATAAACGCAAATAACCGCCAATGAAATCGATGATAAAAACCGGCTTTGCAGATATTCGCGTTTATTGGCGTTCATTTGCGCACCGGATGTTTCGCATCTGTTGAGCCATGGTCGAGCCGGTCATCGAATACCCGGGCGACATCACCTGCATCGACACCGAGCAGGTGCGGCCAGGCATGGCCTGCTGCTACCTGCTGCGCGGCGGCGGCGAGCGCTACGCCCTGGTCGAGTGCGGCACCTCGCTGTCCGCCCCCGCGGTGCTGGCCGTGCTGGAGCGCAAGGGCGTCGCCCGCGAGCAGGTCGCCTACGTCGTGCCCACCCACGTGCACCTGGATCATGCCGGCGGCGCCGGCATGCTGATGCGCCACCTGCCGCGGGCGCGTCTGCTGGTGCATCCGCGCGGCGCGCGCCACCTGGTCGACCCGGCGCGGCTGATCGAGGGCACCATCGGCGTGTACGGGCCGGCGCGCACCGCGGCGATGTACGGCGAGATCGTGCCGGTGCCGGAAGCGCGGGTGACTGCGGTGGCCGACGGCTTCGCGCTGGACTTCGACGGCCGCTTGTTGCGCTTCATCGACGCGCCGGGCCATGCCAGGCATCATTTCGTCGTCTGGGACGCGCGCACGCGCGGGCTGTTCAGCGGCGACACCTTCGGCATCTCCTATCGCGACACCGACGGTGCGCAAGGCCCGTTCGTGATTCCGACGACGACGCCGGTGCAGTTCGATCCGCAGGCCTGGCTCGCCACCGTGGAGCGCCTGCTGGCCTTGCGGCCCGAGTGCGCTTACCTGACGCACTATGGCCGCGTCGCGCCGGTGCAGCGGCTGGCGGCGGACCTGAAGCGCGGCATCGAAGCCTATGTGCGGCTGGCACAGCAGCATGCCGACGCACCCCGGCGCACGCAGGCGCTGGTCGAAGCGCTCACCGGATTCTCGCTGCGCGAGATGCGCGCGCTGCACTGCCCGATGCCGGAAGCGCAGGCGCGGGACTTCCTGGAAATGGACATGCGGCTGAACGCGCAGGGGCTGGAAGTGTGGCTGGAGCAGGGGCGCGCCGGCCGCTCCGGAGCGCGCCCGAACGCGGGCTGAATCAAGGCGGAGTCCCGACATGCAAGGCGAAACGGCTGCGGCAACGCGCACGCATTACCGGGCGTGCAACCTGTGCGAAGCGATCTGCGGCCTGGAGGTGCGCGTGCGCGGCCAGGAGATCCTGTCGATCCGCGGCGATGCCGCGGACCCGCTGTCGCGCGGCCACATCTGCCCCAAGGCGGTGGCGCTGAAGGACATCCACGAAGACCCGGACCGCCTGCGCGCACCGTTGCGCCGCACCAAGGGCGGCTGGCAGCCGATCGGCTGGGACGATGCGCTGGACCTCGCCGCCGCGCGCTTCGCGCTCGTGGCCAGGGCGCATGGCGCCAACGCGGTGGCGGCCTACTACGGCAATCCCAACGTGCATAACTACGGCTCGATGACGCATGGGCCGCGCGCGCTGGCCGCGCTGAAGTCGCGCATGCGCTTTTCCGCCACCTCGGTGGACCAGCTGCCGCATCACCAGGTCGGCTACTGGATGTTCGGTCACCAGTTGCTGGTGCCGATCGCCGACATCGACCGCACCGACTACCTGCTGGTGCTGGGCGCCAACCCGATGGCGTCCAACGGCAGCATGATGACGGTGCCGGATTTCCGCAACCGGCTCAAGGCGATGCAGGCGCGCGGCGGCCGCATGGTGCTGCTGGACCCGCGCCGCAGCGAGACCGCCGAGGTGGCCGACGCGCATCATTTCATCCGGCCCGGCACCGACGCGGCGTTCCTGCTCGGGCTGCTGCATACGATCTTCACCGAAAACCTCGCCCGGCCGGGCCGCCTCTCCGGATTCGCCGACGGCCTGGAAACGGTCGCCGCGCAGGTGCGCGCGCTGGATCCGGCGGCGCTGGCGGCGCATTGCGGCATCGGCGTCGACACCATCGGCGCCATCGCGCGGGCGTTTGCCGGCAGCCCGCGCGCGGCCGCCTACGGCCGCATGGGGGTGTCGGTGCAGCGCTGGGGCACGCTGTGCCACTGGCTGATCCAGCTGCTCAACGTCGCCACCGGCAACCTGGACCGTGCCGGCGGCGCCCTGTTCACCCGCCCGGCGGTGGATACCATCGATTCGCCGGCCTCGCGTCCCGGCCACTTCGGCGCCTGGAAGACGCGCGTGCGCGGACTGCCGGAGTTCGGCGGCGAGCTGCCGGTGGCGGCCTTGGCCGAGGAAATCCTGACGCCGGGACCGGGCCAGGTGCGTGCCCTGTTCACCGCGGCCGGCAACCCGGTGCTGTCCACGCCCAACGGCGCGCAGCTGGACCGCGCGCTGGCCAGCCTGGAGTTCATGGCCAGCGTGGACATCTACCTGAACGAGACCACGCGCCACGCCGAGCTCATCCTGCCGCCGACCTCGCCGCTGGAGCATGACCATTACGACCTGGTGTTCCATGTCTTTGCCGTGCGCAACACGGCGCGCTACAGCGAGCCGCTGTTCGACAAGCCGGCCGGCGCCCTGCACGACTGGGAAATCTTCCAGGGGCTGGGCGCGCGCCTCGCCGACCGCATGGGCGTCGCCTACCAGCCGTATCCGGCGCCGGACCGCATCCTCGACGCCGGCCTGCGCGCCGGCCCCTACGGCGCGGCGCGCCAGCACCCGCAGGCGCTCAGCCTGGAGGCGCTGCGCGGCCAGCCGCACGGCGTGGACCTGGGCGCGCTCGAGCCGAGCCTGCCGCAGCGCCTGGCGCACGCGGACAAGACCATCCGCTGCGCGCCGCCGGAGCTGCTGGCGGAGCTGGCGCGTTTTGCCGCGGAACTGCGTGCGGCGGCGCCGGACGCCGGTTCCTTGCGGCTGATCGGGCGCCGCCACCTACGCAGCAACAACTCCTGGCTGCACAACTCGCGGCGGCTGGTGAAGGGGCCGCCGCGGCACCAGCTGCTGATGCATCCGGCGGACCTGGCCCGGCGCGGCATCGCCGACGGCGCGCGCGTGCGGGTGCGCTCGCGCGCCGGCGAGGTGGTGGTGGAAGTGGCGGCCAGCCCGGCCATGATGCCCGGCGTGGCGAGCCTGCCGCACGGCTGGGGCCATGGACGCGAAGGGGTGCGCCTGGGCGTGGCGCAGGCGCAGCCGGGGGCGAGCTTCAACGATCTGAGCGACGAGCTGCTGCTGGACGAGCTGTCGGGCAATGCCGTGCTGAACGGTCTGCCGGTGACGGTCGAGGCGGCGTAGCGCTGTAAGCTTCGGAACATCGGTCCGCAAATGAACGCCAATCAACGCAAATAAAAGCAAGTTGTTCGCAGTTCTATTTTTGTATTTATTCGCCTTTATTCGCGTTCATTGGCGTTCATTGGCGGACCGGGTTGGTCGTTGGCAACTCACGCCACCAACTCGAAATCCCGCAGGTCCGGCGCGCGCATGTCCTGCACGAACTGCTCGAAGCTCCACGGCCAGGTGGCCGGGTTGCCGTTCTTGTCCAGGTACCAGCTCTTGCAGCCGCTTAGCCAGACCGTGCCTTTCATGGCCTCGCGCAGCGCCTGGTTGAAGCGGCGGGTGGGCTCCGCGGCGGGCACTACGGCGCGGCAACGGCCGCACCGCACCAGCTCGATCAGCTGGAAGATGTAGTCGAGCTGCATCTCCG
>JADHNH010000128.1 GCA_016779605.1 Nevskia sp.
GCCGTGCTCCTCGGCGATGACGCGGAAGTCGAAGCCCACCTCGAGCCGCGCCGACACGTCGTGGTTGCCGATGCGCACCACGGTGGCGATGATCGAGTGGGACGGCGCGTGGCGGAAGCGCACGGTGCCGAACAGGCGATCACCGGGAGCCACCCGCTTGCCCTTGCCCAGGGCGAAGCGCAGGCCCCACTCGGAGATGTCCAGCACGTCCTTGGTTTCGCTGCCCAGGCTGAGCTTGGGACGCAGGTGGGCCGGATAGAACAAGCGGTAATTCACACGCCGGTCGTCGTCGTCGGATTTGGCCACGTGCGGATCCGTCCCGGTTAGGGCAGGCCGCCGGGCGGCGCAGGAAGGCACCACGGCGGTGCGCCGACCATTAGACAACGGAAATCGCCGGAGCACCCGGCCACGGGTGGCCGCGCAGCCGCGGCCGCCGCGTTCGTGGGAAATTCGTGGGAACGCACGGCCGTCATCCCCCGCGGGCGTCGGTTGCTAGCGCTTGACCGCGCGCGTCATCAGGAACGACTGGCGCACCCGGTTGCGCGCCCAGTATTGGCCGAACAGTTCCTCCAGCTCGGCGCGGAAGGCCGCCAGGCGCTCCGGCTCGGACTGCAGCTTCTCCACCACCTTGGCCACCGGCGCGGCGGTCAGCTCCATGTTGACCCGCGAGTGCCGCGGGCTCAGCGAGGGCACGATCATGTCGTCGCGGTCGAACTCCAGCCCCGACACCGCATCGCCCAGCCGCTGGCGCACCACGGCGGGATCGCCCCAGTCCGGCGGGGCGGCCGCGCCGGGCGGCGGCGGCAGGTACTTGGCGACCAGCGTGAACATGCGGCCCACCGACAGCTCGGGCGGCCAGGTGGAAAACGCGATGCGGCCGCCCGGCTTGAGTACCCGCAGCATCTCGGCCACCGCCACCTGCGGCCGCGGCGCGAACATGTGGCCGAACTGGCTCAGCACCACGTCGAAGCTGGCGTCGGCGTACGGCAGCTTTTCGGCGTCGCCCTCGGTGAACTCGATCTCCACAGCCGCCAGCGCCGCGCTGCGGCGGGCGTCCTCCAGAAGCACCGGCGACAGGTCCAGCCCGCGCACGCGGGCGCCGAGCCGTGCCGCGGTGACGGCGACCACCCCGGTGCCGCAGGCCACGTCCAGCAGCGCCTGGCCGGCGCGCACGCCGGCAAATTCGACCAGCGCCGCCGCGGCCGGCGTGGTGAAGGTGGCGAGCGGCGAAAACGAAGCCCAGCCTTCGCGCTGGACCGCCTTGAATTGTGCGAACGGATCTGCGGACATCGGGTGCCTCCGGTCAGGCGCAACTAGCCGCCTTGCGGCGGGTGGATGCAGCGCGTCGGCGTTGTTCTAGAAAAACGGCAGCAGGCGGCCGGTGCGACCGGCGTAGTCGCGGTAGGGCTGTCCCAGTTCGGCCCGCAGCCCGGCCTCCTCGAAGCGGATGCCGACGAAAATGTACACCGTCATCCCCAGGCTGAACAGGAGGTGGCTCGCGGTCATCACCGGGCTTGCCCACAGCGCGATCAGCAGCCCCAGCATCATCGGGTGGCGGATCCAGCGGTAGAACAGGATTTCGCGGAACGCCACAGGCGTGTAGCTGCGGCGCACCAGCTGCAGGTAGACCTGGCGCAGGCCGAACAGGTCGAAATGATCGGTGAGGAAGGTCGACACCAGCACCAGCAGCCAGCCGAGCGCGGCCAGCGCGTAGACCGCGCCGGCTAGCAGCGGGCTGCCGGCTTCCCAGACGCGGCCCGGCAGAGGCTGCCAGAACGCGAACAGCAGGATCAGCACCAGGTTGGTCGCCAGCACGTAGGTGCTGCGTTCGGCCGCCGGCGGCAGCCACTGCGCCAGCCGGCGCTTGAAGCCGGCGCGGGCCATCACGCTGTGCTGCAGGCCGAACAGGGCGATCAGTCCCAGGTCCACTGCCAGCGCGGTTGCCAGGGGCGCGGCAGGGCCCGAGTCCACCGTCTTGGGCAGGGGCAAGCCGGCGACAAAGCCGATGAAATACAGGAACACGGCCAGGAACAGGCCGTAGCACGCCACGCCGTAGGCAAACCACGCGAATCGGATCATGGTGAGAGTGCTCCGGTGCCGGGCCTTGCGCAGCGCCCCGCGGAGTTTGCCATGATTGCGCCACCGGCCTGTGGCGGGCAAGGAGAACTGCGATGACGAGCGCGTTGAAAATCGTGGAGGAGATTCAAGGGGCGGTGGAGAGCCGCCAGGGCGCGCGGCTGGCGCGCCTGTTTTGCGAGGACGGCGTGTACCACGACGTGTTTTACGGTGCGTTCACCGGCCGCGAGCAGATCGCGCGGATGGTCGACGAGCGCTTCTACGAGGCGGCCGAAGATTTCCGCTGGGACTTCGTCGACCCGGTCAGCGACGGCAGGACCTTGTATGCCCGCTACCTGTTCAGCTACCGCTCGAAGCTGCCGGAGGCGCACGGCGGGCGCGTGCGGTTCGAGGGCGTGTCGATCATCCGGCTGCGCGACGGCCTGATCGCCGAATACCACGAGGTCGCCAACACCGGCCCCGGCTTCGTCGACATGAACTTCGCGCCGGAACGCATCGCCAGGATCTTTCGCCGGCAGGGCGAGGCGCTCAAGGGGCGGCCGGAGATGCGGCGCCACCTGGCCTGAGGCCGGGCTGCGGGGGAGCAAGCGGTACCGCGGCGCAGCGGAACCTCCCGCCCGCGCCGCGGCCGCGTTCATGCGGTGACGAAGCCTTCGTAGCCGTTTTCCACCACTTCCTTGCACTTCTTGCAGTACACGTCGAAGCCGCCCAGGTAGGGCAGGATCACGCGCGGCTTGCCCGGCACGTTGGCGCCGACGTACCAGGAGTTGGTCTTGACGAACAGGGTGCCTTCGCCGACCTCGTTGACGTGCGCGACCCAGGATTTTTCCGCCTCGGCGGTCGGCTCGATGGTGCGGCGATTCCGCTTGCGCAGGTAGTCGATGCTGTCGGCGATCCACTCCACGTGCTGCTCGTTGCCGATGATCATGTTGTATAGCACCGAGGGGCTGCCCGGCCCGGTGGTGATGAACATGTTGGGGAAGCCGGCGGTCATCAGGCCCAGGTAGGTATAGGGGCCGGCGGCCCACTTGTCCTTGAGCGCGATGCCGCCGCGGCCGCGGATGTCGATATTGAACAGCGCGCCGGTCATGGCGTCGAAGCCGGTGGCGAAGACGATGCTGTCCAGCTCGTATTCCTTGCCGTCGACGATCAGGCCCTTGGCGGTGAAGGTCTCGACCGGCTTGCTCTTGATGTCGACCAGGGTGACGTTGTCGCGGTTGAAGGTCTCGTAATAGCCGCTGTCGGCGCACAGGCGCTTGGTGCCGAACGGGTAGTCCTTGGGGCACAGCAGCTCGGCCACCGCCGGGTCGCGCACCTTTTCGCGGATTTTCTTGCGCACGAACTCGGCGACCGTTTCGTTGGCCTGGCGGTTGTCGAACAGGTCGGCATACGAGGTGTAGAAATACAGGCCGCCGAGGTTCCAGCGGTACTCGTATTCGCGCTCGCGCTCTTCCGGCGTCGCCGCCAGCGCGGAGTTCTTGTTGGTCGGCACCGGCTCGATGCCGCCGACCAGGCCGATGAAATCGTTGTACTGGCGGCGCCGGATCTCCTCGTAGTTGGCCTTGACCTTGCTCTGCTGCTCGGGCGTCATCGGGCCGTTGCGCGCGGGGATGCTGTAGTTGGGCGTGCGCTGGTACACGTACAGGTGCTTGGCCTGCTGCGCGATGACGGGGATCGACTGGATGCCGGACGAGCCGGTGCCGATCACACCGACGCGCTGGCCGCTGAAATCCACGCCCTCGTGCGGCCAGTAGGCGGTGAAATACTTGTGGCCCTGGTACTTCTCCAGCCCGGGGATGTCCACGTTCTTGGGCGCCGACAGGCAGCCGGTGGCCATCACGCAATAAGTGGCCGAAACGCGGTCGCCCTGGTCGGTGCGGATCTGCCAGCGGCCGGAGGCTTCGTCGAAGGCCGCCGAGGTGACGCGGGTGCGGAACTGGATGTCCTTGCGCAGGTCGAAGCGGTCGGTGACGTAGTTGGCGTAGCGCAGGATCTCCGGCTGCCTGGCGTAGCGCTCGCTCCAGTTCCATTCCTGCTCGAGCTCCTTGGAGAAGGAGTAGGAATACAGCACGCTCTCGACGTCGCAGGCGGCGCCGGGATAGCGGTTCCAGTACCAGGTGCCGCCTACGCCGGTGCCGGATTCGTAGCAGCGCGCGCTCAAGCCCATCTGGCGCAGGCGGTGCAGCATGTAGAGTCCGGCGAAGCCGGCGCCGATCACCACGGCGTCGAATTCGAGGGCGGGCTTGCCGGCGCCGGCCGGCTGGTCGTCTGCAGCGGACATCGTTCACTCTCCAGCGGCTGCGGTCGCCTGAGCACGGCCGGGCCGGTCGCATTGAAAGGGGGGCCTGTCGCCGGCCTTGCGGGCCGGTCTTTGTTTATAGCCTACTATACAAAATCGCGCGGCCCCGGCGGCACGAAAGTGCACGCAGGGACACGCCACTGTGCACGGAGGACCCACCGGGATGGACCAAGCCGATCTGTCGCAGTCGCAGGCCGACAGCCTGCTGCGGCCGCCGGGGCTCAGCCGGCGCGCCTTCGTCGCCGCCGGACTGGGTGCCGGCCTGGGCGCCGGCTTCGCGCTGGCGGTGCAGCCGGTGGCGGCGCAGAGCCTCATCACCACCGACGCGCAGGGCCTGGTCGCCGGCATGGTCGAGGTGCCGGTGGCCGACGGCCGTATCCCCGCCTACCGCGCGTACCCGCAGGCGCGCGCCGCTGCGCCGGTGGTGCTGGTGATCCACGAGGTGTTCGGCGTGCACGAGCACATCCGCGACCTGTGCCGGCGGCTGGCCAAGCAAGGCTATTACGCCATCTCCGCTGACCTGTTCGCGCGCTACGGCGACGCCACCGCCATCGCCGACGTTCAGCAGCTGCTGGCCACCGTGGTGCACAAGGCCACGGACACGCAGGTGAAAGACGACCTGGATGCCACAGTGCGCTTCGCCGCCGGTGAAAAGGCCGACGCCGCACGGCTCGCCGTGACCGGCTTCTGCTGGGGCGGCCGCCAGGCCTGGCTGTACACCGCCGCCACCCCGGCGGTGAAGGCCGCCGCCGCCTGGTACGGCGCGCTGACCGCGGCGCCGCCGGGCGGCAGGACCGTGCTGTCGGCCGCCGCCGCCATCCACGGCCGCGTCATCGGCTTTTACGGCGGCCAGGACCAGGGTATCGACGCCGCCTCGATCGCGCAGATGCGCGCGACCCTGGCCGCCGCCGGCGACAGCGCCACCCAAATCCGCGTGTACCCCGACGCCCCGCACGGATTCAACGCCGACTACCGGCCCAGCTACCGCGCCGCCGACGCCAAGGATGCCTGGTCGCGCATGCTGGCCTGGTTCCAGGCGCACGGCGTGGCATGAGCCAAGACGCTCCGCGGCCGGCGCTGGCATCCAGGGCAGTCGCCCTGCGCAGGCTGGCGCGCTGCGCCCTGGCCGCCGCCATTATCACCACCCTGATCGGCGTGCTCGGCCCCGGCGTGCCGATCTGGATCTACTTCGTCGTGTTCGCGCTGCTGCTCGCCGGCTTTTACGCCGCCTCGGTAAGAATGGCCGAGGAACTGTACCTGGCGTTCGAGTTCCGCGAGCGGTCCACGAATCGCGATACCGTTGGCGAGGCCGCCCGCAAGCCCGGCGCTGCGGACGGCGCAGCGCAGCCGCAGGCCAGTGAGAAGGAGCGCCCAAAGCAACCCTGAACCTGCATTTGGCGCTACGCGCGAGGCATATAATTTTGGTCAGGTTCTTACGACGATGACGCGAGCGGGAAGCGCAGTAGCGCAGCGCCCTACGAGATTTTGAGCATGCAGTCACTTTTATTTGTGCCTGGCCTTCTGGTATGCGCGCTTTTTTGGCCCAGAATTCTCCGCTGGGGTCTCCTAGTGTTCTATGCATTGCGCGGCAAAGAAGACAAAGTCTCTCAATTGGTTGCTCCCGGTGGACGGTCATCAATGGCGGCGGCCATCATTAACTCGGGCTTGGTCATTTCCCTCGGCGTAATCGCGGTAAGCGTCTTATTCGGAATGGGGCGGCTGCCGCCCAACTCCGGGTATGCGCTGGCGGGGTTCTTTACGTTTCCCGGCTTGATTGGCTTGACGACCTGGAGAGCGATGCACACCAGGAAATCCGGAACGACTCTAAGGGAGAGGCGCGAGAAGCGAATCTCTTGGATTGTCCATCATCGGCCGGGCGTGTTCTTGGGCATGGCACTGTGCTGGACTCTCCCGATGATTGTTCTGGAAGTTGTTCAGGCACGAGGCCTATCTTTCGGGCGCTTCTTGCTCGTGTGTCTCGTCACTCTGCTCGGAGGATTGTTAATGGCGACGTTTTTCTGGTTTTTGGGTATACGCCCCGTAATTGATGATTACGAATACAAGAATCGCACAACGAACAAACGTGCGAAGGACGAACGCCAGCAAGCGTAGGGTGGGCAAAGCGTAGCGTGCCCACGGAATCGTCCGCGTGGGCACGGCCTGCGGCCTTTGCCCACCCTACACTTGCTAGGGTTGCTGGTCGCCGCATGCGGGTCTACATTCACCATCGATAGAACAGATTGCAGTCCCAAGCGCTGTGAAGACCTTTCCAATAAGACGGGCTGATGGCTCTCTGCACGCATTCGAGATAAGTAACGCTTTCATTTCGATGGGGGCGATCAATCGCATCCTGCGTGGCGTCGGCGCAACATCACTGAAGCGGCAGTTAAGGTCCGACGATCGGCTGATGTTCATGCTCGCCGGCGAGCAATGGGTAGTGCATGAGCCATGGGGCGACAACAGTCGCTATTGGGTCGGCCCGAAGAACGTGAACCGCCCCGGCTATCTCGGAGGCTCCAACAGTTGAGACAATGGAGCGATGACGAGAATAACGAGGTATTCCCCCGAGGTACAGGAGCGCGCGGTCCGGATGGTATCGGAGCACGCGGCTGAGCATGAATCGCAGTGGGCGGCGATCGTGTCGATCGCGGCCAAGATGGGATGCACCGCCGAGACCCTACGGCGCTGGGTGCGGCAGAGCGAGCGTGACAGCGGCAGGCGTGAGGGCGCGACGACGGACGAGAAGGAGCGGATCAAGGCTCTGGAGCGCGAGGTCCGCGAACTGCGGCAGGCCAACGAGATCTTGCGCAAAGCATCGGCGTATTTTGCCCAGGCGGAGCTCGACCGCCCCTTGAAGCGATGAAGGCGTTCATCGACGAACACCGCGGCGTCTATGGGGTCGAGCCGATCTGCAGGGTACTGCCGATCGCCCCGTCGACGTACTACGCCCACGCGGCCCGTTGGGCGGACCCACAGCGGCGTTCTGCCAGGGCTCGGCGGGATGACGGGCTGGCGCGTGAGATCGAGCGGGTCTGGAGCGAGAATTTCCGGGTTTACGGCGTGCGCAAGGTGTGGCGGCAGCTGCGCCGGGAAGGCTTCGACGTGGCCCGCTGCACGGTGAAGCGCCTGGGCCTGCGCGGGGTCATTCGCGGCAAAGGCGTTCGCACCACGGTGAGCGACGCCAATGCACCGTGCCCGCTGGATCACGTCCGCCGGAACTTCAAGGCCGGGCGGCCCAACCAGCTGTGGGTCAGCGACTTTACCTACGTCTCGACCTGGCAGGGCGTCGTCTACGTTGCCTTCGTGATCGATGTCTTCGCCCGCCGGATCGTCGGCTGGCGAGCCTCGTCGGCGGCGCGGACCGACTTCGTGCTCGACGCGCTGGAGCAGGCCTTGCACGCACGCAAGCCGGTGGGGCCTGATCGTCTCGTGCATCACAGCGATCGCGGCGTCCAATACGTGTCGATCCGCTACACCGAGCGCCTGGCCGATGCTGGCCTGGAGCCCTCCGTAGGCAGCGTGGGCGACTCCTACGACAACGCGTTGGCGGAGACCATCAACGGCTTGTACAAGGCCGAGGTGATTCACCGGCGCTCGTCCTGGAAGCGCCGCGAAGACGTCGAGTGGGCAACGCTGCAGTGGGTGGACTGGTACAACAACCGCCGGCTGATGGAGCCGCTCGGCAACATCCCGCCGGCGGAGGCAGAGGCAGTTTACTATTCACAAACTCCGAGTCTCGCCATTGCGGCGTGACTCACACCACCGAGCCTCCGGGAAAACCGGGGCGGTTCAAACGCGTCAAATCACAGTCTTGATGTTGCACCAGTTCACGATGCATTTGTTCGGTACGAATTCCCGGCGGTTCGACTATGGTCGGCTATCCGCAGGTATCGGGAGTAAGCCCCCAGTTGCACCGGCCGGCTGAGGTCAGCGCAGTAGGGCAGGAGGAGCGCAGCGCATCCCGTATGTCGCGGGTGTTCCGACTAGATCACGCATCCCGATGAAACGTTGAGGCCAGGGATGGATGCTCGAACGGATGGCAGTGCGGTGGATTCATCGCAGAAGGCGGGATGCGCTGCGCTTCTCCCGCCCTACGAGTTCTGACGTTTAGAGATTCGCCGGCAGCAGTTTGCACAGAGCTGACGATCGTTGGATTTTTGGCATTTTCGTTCTAGGTCTATATCGGCATTTTGAATGTTTATGCTGATGGCAGCGCGGCTAGGGCTGTGCGCCGGCCTCGATGGAAACCCCTTTGAGCGAATCCGGCGGCTCAGACCGGGTGCCGCGCGGAAACGTCACGCGCAGGCGCCGGTCGGACAGCCAAGCGAATTGCAACGGCGGCGCCGCCACGTCGCCAAAGGCATCCTGCGCCCCTGCGCGCGCAAACACGTATTGGCTGCTGGAATCGCCAGCACGAGGCTGTGCAGGGCCGATTTCAAGTGTCCGCTCGACATGGGGTTGCGAGTAACACATTGATCGTATGTCCTCAGCGGCCAGCTTGCCATCCGGGGATTCTAGCTGCGCAAGAACCTCGTCGTGGCATTGCGTGTCCAGGATCGATTCAATTACCGACTGCTCGACCACCAATCCGCCGACGAGCATAGCGATGCTAACCAGCGCCCAGTTGCGCCATCTCATCTCGCCAGCGGATCGTGGCCGAAACCATTGCTTCGATCTGGGCCGGAGGAGCAGGACCACTGCCGCTGCCGTTGCCAGAATTCCCGCCCGCATGAAACCGAAGGCGACGTCGGAGATACCCAGGAACGCGAGCGTGCCCGCTTGCCAGCCCAGCAGGGCCAGGCTGACGACACCCAAGGCGAGCTTGGCGACATACCACCAGATCGCCCAACCATGACGGCGGTACAGCGCAACTAGACACGCGGCGTTTACGGGCAACATCCAATGGCGGCGCGCGAGGCCGAGCCACCCCGCCGCTCCGCCTTCGAAACGCATCGCGTTGGCTTCCTGCAGCAGCAACACGAGCCCGATCAAGAAGGCCAGCGTCAGCAGCCGCAGGCCCCAAGTCACTTCGAGCGGCTGGTCGGATGGCCTTGATCTCGAGTTCATCGTTCGCCGCTTTTATCTCCCCGTCCCGGGGCTGGTCTGGCGCAGGTGTTGGTATCCGCAGTATAGGCCGGCGCCGCTGCGCAGCAGCGCGTCGGCGAGAGGCGACGCCGCAAGGGATCTAGGCCGCCGAAATGCCACCGTTTAGGCTGATCGCCTGCCCGGTAAGCCGCGCTGCCTGCGGGCTGGCCAGGAACACGATCAGCGCGGCGAGGTCGTCGGGCTGGGCCACGCCCAGGTGCGCCAGGCGCGCGGCCTTGGCGAACAGCTTGCCGCTGAATTCGGCGGCCATGATGCGGTCGTAAAGCGGCGTGCCGCCGATCAGCGAGGGCGTGAGCGCGTTCACGCGCACGCCGTCGCGCTTGCCTTCCATCGCCAGGGTGCGCGAGAACATGACGATGCCGGCCATGCCGGCGCCGATCACGCTTTCGCCCGGCGTGGCCACCTTGGCGGCGTCGGAGGCGATGTTGAGGATGACGCCGCCGCGCTGCGCGCGCATCCACGGCAGCACCACGCGGGACATGTGCAGCGGCGGCAGCAGCTGCTGGGCCAGGATCGGCGCGATGCGTTCCAGCGGCGTGTTGTGCAGCAGCTCGGGGGTGAAGTCGGCGGCGGTGGAGTTGACCAGCACGTCGATGCCGCCGAGCAGCGCCTGCGCGCGCTCGCCGGCCTGCTGCGCCTGGGCGGCGTCGCCGGCGTCGGCGGCGATGAACTCGACCTGGGCCTCAGGCGCATGCCGCAGCACCGTTTCGCGCGCGGCCTGGCCGCGCGCCGGGTCGCGGCCAAGCAGGGCGAAGCGCCGCACGCCGGCGGCGGCGAAGTGCAGGGCGGCGGCCAGGCCCACGCCGGAGGTGCCGCCGGTGATGACGACGGCGCATTCAGGCAGCGGGGTTACACGGAAGCTCTGGTTCTGCGGCATGTCGGTCGGCCGGTTCGGATGGGGTGGCTGCGGCTGGTGCGGGATCGTACACCAGCCGGCCGCTGCGCTCCGGGCGCGGCTCAGCCGCGCGGCGCCCGCGCGGCGGCGCGGTTGCGCCAGGCCCGCGGCGACAGCGCGAACCAGCGCTTGAACGCGGTGCCGAAGTTGGCCGGGTCGTGGAAGCCGAGCGCGGCGGAGACTTCCTTGATCTTCAGCGCTCGGTTGGCCAGCAGCTCGCGGGCGCGGCCCTTGAGCAGCTCGTCCACCGTCTCCTGATAGGTGGTGCCCTCGGCGCGCAGGTGGCGGATCACCGTGCGCGGCGACATGCACAGTTGGCCGGCCACCTCCTCCAGGCGCGGCATGGCGCGCACGCGGTCCGGCTCGGTCAGCGCCGCGGCCAGGCAGGCGCGCACGCGGGCCAGCGTGCTGCGGCCGCCGGCCGCGCCCAGGCTGGCCTCGCACTGCTGCAGGGCGAAGCTCCAGCTCGATTCGGCGTAGCCGACGTTGGCTACGTCGAGCCACTGCGCCGGAATCACCAGGGCGTTGCCGGCGGCGCCGAAGCGCACCGGGCAGCGGAAAGCGCGGCTGTAGGCGTCGGCATGCGGCGTCGGCGGGTAGTCCAGCTCGACCGCGGCCTGCGCCAGGTCCACCGAATACACCGAGGCCAGGTATTGCTGCAGGATCAGCAGCGGCACCTCGATCAGCAGCGGCTTGGAGCTGCCCAGGTCGATCAGCGGGCACAGCTCGGCGTAATAGCGCGCGCCGCGCCGGCGGCCGCGCGGATGCAGGTAGGGGATGCGCGCCGGGAAATACTTGAAGAACGCTTCCAGCGCCGCGCCCAGCGTGGGCGCGGACAGCAGGGCCATGCTCAGCGGGCCGTGGAAATGATCGGCCAGGTCGCGCGCCCACTCGTGGTACCAGTCCGGTCGCGGCGCCAGGCGGTTGGCGTTCTGGATGTAGCGCAGCGCCTGCGCCACGGTGATGCGCAGGCCGGGGTCGGCGAGGTCCGCCGGCGTAAGGCCGGTGCCCTCGAACAGGCGCCCGGCGGGAAACTGTCGCGTGAGGTGCTGGCCCCAGGGTCTGTTGACCTATATTTGGTCGCTGCGTTGCTGCCCAAAATTGTGCCCGGCAAGGCGCGAGGAGCGTGGTTTGGTTATTCCAAATGAGCGACGAGCAACGCAGCCGGGCACGATTTTGGGCGCAACCCGAAGGGACGGGGCCATTTTTGCCCATCGCTGCGTCGATCGGCACTCGCATGGAATCACCATGCCACGTGCCTCTCTCCTTGCGCTGGGCAAAAATGACCGCCGTCGCAGCGATCAAATATAGGTCAACAGACCCTAGTGTCATGAGTTAGAAGTTCGTTGACAAAACCGTTTAATCGAAGCCAGGATGTCGCCGGCGGATTTTGTCCAAGCGAATGGCCGCGGATTTTTATTGTAGGTATCCAGGTACTGGCGAATTGCGG
>JADHNH010000129.1 GCA_016779605.1 Nevskia sp.
GTACTTCTCCGGATTGCTCCGGATTCTCAAATGGTGGAGGTGGCGGGAATCGAACCCGCGTCCGACAACCTTCTGTCCTTCGATCTACATGCGTAGCCGAATCTTTGGTTTTCGACGGATGCTCCCGGATCGGCACGGAACGCAGCCGCTTATCTACTTTAGGGTTTTAGCGGATCGGCCAGTAGCCTGCCTTACCGCGAGTTGATGAGAGTCGACATCCGATTCAGGGGCATCAACACCGCCTGGTCGGACGCTCACCGGGATTAGGCGGCGAGGGCGTAGTTCGCGTCGTTCGCAACTAGCTTGTTTGCGGAAGAGTTTTACGAGGGTCTACCGCACCTCGGCATGCACGTTGGATTTCCAGTCACCGTCGAGCCCTGGTCACCCCCAGTGTTGTGAAAGTGTAACACCCGCCAGGATGTTACACACGGGATTCTCCCTCCCCTTGGGGGAGGGACTTAAGACGAGGGGTGGCTTTCAAGGCACCGCCAGGTTAGCGCCGTGCCGCGGCTTACCCCTCACCCAACCCTCTCCCGCAAGGGGAGAGGGTTCCAAACAACAAGATGCGGCGTTTTTGGTCGAATTCAAGACCGCATCAACCGGCCCTGCTCGCGCTTCCAGTCCTTCTGCTTCAGGTCGGCGCGCTTGTCGTGCTGCTTCTTGCCCTTGGCCAGGCCGATCTGCAGCTTGGCGCGGCCGCGGGTCCAGTGCATGTCCAGGGGCACGATGGTGTAGCCGGCGCGCTCCACCTTGCCGATCAGCTCGGCCAGTTGCCGCTGCTGCAGCAGCAGCTTGCGGGTGCGCGTGGGGTCCACGTGCACGTGGGTGGATGCCTGCGTCAGCGGCGTGAAATGCCCGCCGAGCAGCCAGGCTTCGCCGTTCTTGATGATGACGTAGGCTTCGGTGATCTGCGCCTTGCCGGCGCGCAGGCTCTTCACCTCCCAGCCTTCCAGCGCCAGGCCGGCCTCGAAGGTATCCTCGATGAAGTAGTCGAAGCGCGCGCGGCGGTTCAGCGCGATCAGGCGCGGCGCATCGGCTTTGGAATCGGGAGCGGCCATCGGTGGTCAGGGAATCGGCGGAAGGTACGCAGGCAATGATCGGGGTGGAAGTCGTCTATGCAACGGCGGCGGAGCAGGTGGTGGCGCGGTTGTCGGTGCCGGCGGACTGTACCGCCTGGCAGGCCGTGGAGCTCTCCGGGTTCTTGCGGAGATTTTCGGATATCGCGCCCGGCACCTGCAAACTGGGCATTTTCGGGCGCGTCTGCCGCAACGAGGAGCGGCTGAGTCCGGGCGACCGGGTGGAAATCTACCGCCCGCTGCTGGCCGACCCGAAGAGCGCCCGGCGCGAACGCGCCCGCCGCCGCGCCCGCCCTTAGTCAGGGCGCCGGCGAGGTCGGCGACGGCCTGGCGCCGCTGTCGCGGTCGGCGCGGGTGTCCTCCACCTTTTCGCGGGCCTTCTGCTTCTGCATGGCGTCCATGTCGGGCGTGCCCAGCGTGGCGCCGGTGCTGGCCAGGCGCTCGCCTTCCATGCGGTCGAGCTTGTTGTCGGCGTCGAAGAACAGTGTGATGTTGCGCTCGCTCACCTTGCCGCGCGGGCTCTTGTAGTAGCCGTAGTAGTCCCAGCGGTCGGTGCGGAACGGGTCGGCCGCGATCGGCGTGCCCAGGATGTATTGCACCTGCTCCTTGGTCATGCCGAGCTTGAGCTTGTCGAACTCGCTCTGCTCGATCACGTTGCCCTGGCGGGTGGGCATGCGGTAGATGACGGCACAGCTTGTGCTTGCCAGGCAGGCGAGCAAGACGGCGATCAGGCGTGTGGTGAGCATGTTCCTGTTGGTCCCGGCCAGCGTCCCACGGCATCGGCGCTGAGCAAGCGGTTGGGGTCGGGCAGCCGGGATCGGTATGAATGCCATAAGAGTGAGATAATAACCGAACATTCCAGCCAGCGGGCCTGTACTTGGAATCGCAAGACCTACGCAACGCGGGACTGAAAGTCACGCTGCCCCGGCTCAAGATCCTCGAAATGCTCGAGTCGAGCCAGACGCGGCACCTGTCCGCCGAGGAGATTTACCGCAAGCTGATCGACATCGGCGAGGACATCGGGCTGGCCACCGTTTACCGGGTGCTCACGCAGTTCGAGGCGGCGGGGCTGGTCACGCGCCACCGGTTCGAGGGCGGCCACGCGGTGTTCGAGCTGGAGCGCGGCCACCACCACGACCACATCGTCTGCGTGAAGTGTGGCCACGTCGACGAATTCGAAGACGACATGATCGAGAAGCGCCAGCGCGAAAAGGCCGAAGCGCTCGGCTACCGCCTGCTCGAGCACAGCCTGATCATGCACGGCGAGTGCGTGCGCAAGAACTGCCCTTACCTGAAAGGCGCGCCGCTGCGGCGCAGCGAACTGCGCTGACCCTGCCTGCGGAGGCGGATTCCGTCCGCCGGCCGCGCGTCCGGCCGCGCATTGCGGCGGAGGCCTGCGGCCTTTACAAATATTGACACCCGCACGGGCGGCATTGCGCCAAAATCGCCGTCTGGCGCGCTGCGCCATCCACCACACAGGAGTCAGCCGGCAACGCCGCAGGAATGCGATGGGGCGACTGTACGACCATGCCGCGGACCTGGTCCGCCGGGTGTACGACGCGCGGATCCACGCGCCGGCCGTGCTGGACTGCGCCGCGCTGTTTCCGCAAGGCCTGCAGATCGCGCGGTCCTGGCCGCAAATCCGTGGCGAGGCCGAGGCGCTTGCTGGCGAGCTTGCGGGCGTGCCGCGCTTCCACGAAATCATGCGCGAGCAGGCGCCCATCTCGGCAAACGACGGCCGCGACTGGCGGCTGTTCATCCTCAAGGCCTACGGCATCGAATTCCCGCGCAACATCGCGCGTTGCCCGCTGCTGTATTCGCTGCTGCGCGGCATCCCAGACGTGCTGTCCGCCTCGGTGTCGTTCCTGGCGCCGGGCAAGCACATCCCGGCGCACCGCGGGCCTTTTCGCGGGGTGCTGCGCTTCTACCTGATGCTGTCCACGCCGGCCTTCGCCGGCGGCGGCTCCGCCGCCTTGTTGCGCATCGCCGGCCGCGACTACTGGCTGGAAGACGGCGAGTTCCTGCTGTGGGACGACACCTTCGTCCACGAAGTCCGCAACCAGGGCGATACGGTGCGTGCGGCCCTGCTGCTCGACGTCTGGCGGCGCAACATGCCCTGGGACATGCGCGCCTTTTCGCACCTGCTCCTGGCGGTGGTGCGCGCCGGAATCCGCCTGCGCGGCCCTGCCGCATGACAGCGTTCGGGGGCGCGGCTGCCTGTAGAATGTCGCTGGGACGGCCGGACTGTCCGCCGCAGGGTTCCGGGTGCCGGCCGGAATATCACAGGGGAGCACGGGATGCGCGTGGCGCGGTCGTTCGCCTTCAGGCTGTGCGCCGCGCTGGCGGCGCCCTGCGCTGCCCACGCCGAAACCGTCCTGCAGCTCGAGCCCGCGTTCAACTTCGACAGCAACCTGTCGCGGGCGCACGACAGCGACGACGTCAAGGCCGACGGCAGCTTTTCCCTGGCGGCATCCGCCAGCGAGGTGTTTGCCCTGAGCGGGGCGGACCTGATCAGCCTGGGGCTGAACCTCAAGGAGAGCCAGTACCTGCGCTTCCACGGCCTGAATGCGTTCGAAGCCGGGCCGGCGCTGGCCTATCGCCGCAAGTTCGGCCTCGGCGCCCAGGCGCCGTGGGTTTCGCTGTCGGCGGCCTGGACGTACCAGGATTTTGCCAGCAGCATCCGCGACGGCAACACCTGGCAATTGCAGCTCGCCGCCGGCCGGCGCTGGGGCCACCGGCTGGACGGCTCCGCCGGGCTGGGCTACGACCGCCGCGATGCGCGCGGCGGCGAGCGGGCGGTTCCCACCATCGCCGGCAACGCCTTCGACCTGCACGGCGCCAGCGTGTTCGCCCGGCTCAATTACGCGCTGTGCGAGCGCGCCCGCGCCGGCGTCCGCCTGAACCTGCGCCGCGGCCTGGTGGAGTCCAGCACCCGGCCGGGCCGGGGCATCTACTCGGTCTCCGACGCCATCACCGAGGACCCGGTGTTCGGCGATGAGTTCTACGCCTACCGGATCAAGGGCACCACGATCACGGCCGGCACTTCGCTGGGCTGGACGCTGGGCGCGCACAGCTCGCTGAACCTGACGGCAAGCTACGACCATACCCGCGCCGGCGCATTTCAATACGACGGCGGCGGCGGCGGACTCAGTTATGTATTCCGGTATTGAGGCGGTAAAGGCCATGCGCATCCTCCAGGTTCTGGCGATTGCGGCGCTCGCCGCCGCCGGCGCGGCGCGCGCCGGCACGATCGATGTGCGCATCGTCGACGGCCACGGCGCGCCGGTGGCCGACGCGGTGGTGGTCGCCGTGCCGGCCGCCGGGCTGCCGCCATTGCCGGCCAGGCCGCGCGTCGAGATCGTGGACCAGGTCGACAAGGAGTTCGTGCCGCGGGTCAAGCCGATCCTGCGCGGCTCGCTGGTGCAGTTCCCGAACAAGGACAACATCCGCCACCAGGTCTATTCGTTTTCGCCGGCCAAGAATTTCGAGCTGCCGCTCTACGCCGGCACGCCCGCCAGCCCGGTCACGTTCGACAAGCCCGGCGTCGTCACCTTGGGCTGCAACATCCACGACTGGATGGTCGGCTACATTTATGTCGCCGAGTCGCCGTACTTCGCCAAGACCGGCGCCGACGGCAAGGCGACCATCGCCAACGTCCCCGACGGCGCCTACACCGTGAGAGCCTGGCATCCGCAGATGAGCGCCGACGAGAGCCAGACCGCCAGGCGCCTGACGGTGGGCGGGGACGGCCGCGCGGCCGCCGACTGGAGCCTGGCCCTGAAGCCGGAAATCCGCATTCCGAGGGCTCCCGACGCCGACACCGGCGGCCCGTACTGAGGCACCCCGGCGCCGTGACCGAGCGATCCGCCTGGTCGTCGCTGCGCGCCGGCAGCCTCGGCACGCGCATCCTGGTTTTCTTCAGTGCGCTGCTGGCCTCGATCCTGGGCGTCTCCCTGGCAGTGGTGGACACCATCAACGCGCGCGGCGCGCACGCGCAGATCAAGCAGGAGCTGGCGGTGGGCGAAAAAGTGTTTCGCCGGCTGGTCGACCAGCGCAACCGCCAGCTCGCCCAGGCCGCCGAGATCCTCACGCGCGACTATGCCTTCCGCAACGCGGTGGCGATGCGCAACCTCGACGCCGGCACCGTCGCCTCGCTGCTGGGCAACCACGGCTCGCGCATCGGCGCCAGCGTCGCCGAGCTGGTGTCGCCGGAGCGCCGCCTGATCGCCGACAACCGCGGCGTAGCGCGCGTCGGCGAGCCGTTCCCGTTCGGCTGGCTGCTGGACCAGGCCGAGGTCGACGGCCGCGCCGCCGGCATCGTCGTGCAGGACGGCCGCGCCTACCAGATGGTGGCGGTGCCGGTGCTGGCGCCGACGCCGGTGGCCTGGGCGGTGTTCGGCATCGTCGTCGACGACGCCACCGCGCGCGAGCTGCAAAGCCTGTCGGGCCTGGACGTGTCGCTGATGGCGCATGCGCCCGGCGGCGCCTGGACCATGGTCGCCTCCACGCTCGACCCGGCCCTGCGCGCACAGGTCGGCAGCGCGCTGGCGGCGCCGCATGCGCTGGATCCGCAGAACGCCGACATGATGCTCGGCGATGCGCAGTACGAGACGCTGGTGGTGTCGCTGGAGGACAACGGCGCAACGCCGGTGGTGGCGGTGCTGCAGCGCTCGCTGGACGAGGCGCTGGCGCCGTTCCGGCGCCTGCACGCCATCCTGATCGTCCTGCTGCTGGTCGGCCTGGGGCTGGCGGTGGCCGGCAGCGTCGTCATCGTGCGCGGCGTCACCCGGCCGGTGCGCGCGCTGGGCGCGATGACGCAGCGCATCGAGGAAGGCGACTACAGCGTGCCGGTGGCGGTGGAGGGCGCCGACGAGCTGCGCGAGCTGGCGCGGCGCTTCGACCTGATGCGCGAAGGCATCGCCGCGCGCCAAGCGGAGATCCTGCGGCTGGCCTACCGCGACAGCCTCACCGGCCTGCCCAACCGCACGCGCTTCCGCCAGTGGCTCGACGAGGCGCTGGCGGCGGCGCGCAGCGGCGGCGGCAGCGTCAGCCTGCTGACCATGAACCTGCAGCGCTTCCGCCACGTCAACGAAACGCTCGGCCACGCGGTGGGCGACGACGTGCTGCGCCGCGTCTCGCGGCGCCTGGCCGAGGTGGTGCGGGTGGAGGATGCCGCCGCCCGCCTGGGCGGCGACGAGTTCGGCGTGCGCCTGGACGGCGCCGACCCGGAAACCGCCGCCCGCGTCGCCGAGCGCATCGTGCAGGCCTTCGAGGCGCCGATCGCGCTGGGGCCGCAGCCGCTGGACATGCGCCTGGCGGTGGGCGTGGCGACGTTCCCGCAGCATGCGGAGGATACCGAGGGCCTGCTGCGCTGCGCCGACGCCGCCATGCACGCGGCCAAGGAAGCCAAGCTCGACGTGATGGTGTACGACGCCAGCCTGCGCGAGCGGCGCGAGCAGAGCCTGTCGCTGCTGTCGGAGCTCAAGCGCGCGATGGAGACCGGCGAGCTGCGCCTGGCCTACCAGCCCAAGGTGGCGGTGCGCGGCGGCGCGCCGGTCGGCGCCGAAGCGCTGATCCGCTGGGTGCACCCGGAGCGCGGCCGCATCGCGCCGGACCAGTTCATCCCGTTCGCCGAGCAGACCGGGTTCATCCGCACCGTCACGCCCTGGGTGATCCGCGCGGCGGTGGCGCAGTGCGCGCGCTGGCGCGACGGCGGCCTGCAGGTGCCGGTGTCGGTGAACATTTCCGCCCAGGACCTGCTGGCGCCCGGGCTGGTCGAAGTGGTGACCGGCGCGCTGTCGCGCCACGAGTTGCCGGCGGCGCTGCTGTGCCTGGAGATCACCGAGACCGGCGTGATGGCCGATCCGCCGCGCGCGGTCGAGCTGCTCGCCGGCCTGCATGCGGTGGGCGTGCGCCTGTCGATGGACGATTTCGGCACCGGCTATTCCTCGCTGGCCTACATCAAGCAGCTGCGCCTGAACGAGCTGAAGATCGACCGCTCGTTCGTCGGCAACATCGTCGACGACTCCAAGGATCGCGCGATCGTGCTTTCCGCGGTGGAGCTGGCGCACAACCTCGGCCTGAGCGTCGTCGCCGAAGGCGTGGAAAGCCAGGCGGTCCTGGAAGTGCTGCGCTCGCTGGGCTGCGACGCTGCGCAGGGCTACCTCTTCTCCCCGGCGCTGGAAGCCGAACCCTTCGCCGATTGGCTGCGCGCGCAGCAGGTGCCGGCTGCAGCCTCCGCCTGAGCCGAAACGCCGGCGGCCTGCATGCACTGAAACGGACGCCGCCGCGCACCACGCCAATGCACGGCGGCCGGGCGTCCGCGCCGATGGCATGCGGCGCGCCGCCAAGCCTGGAAAAGCCGGCGCCGACGTAGTATTTTGCCGGCTGAACGCAATGTCCTTTCGCCGGTACCCCGATCGCCTCATGCCCGCGCCGCCGCTTCCAGCGGCTGCCGCGCGTGCCTGCGCCCGCCGTCCGGCCCCGACCTGGAGTAGCACCTGATGATGACGCTGAACATCAACGGCAAAGACGTGCAGCTCGACGTGCCCAGCGACATGCCCCTGCTGTGGGCGCTGCGCGACGTGGCCGCGCTCACCGGCACCAAGTACGGCTGCGGCATGGCGCTGTGCGGCGCCTGCACCGTGCACATCGACGGCCAGGCGGTGCGCTCCTGCGTGACGCCGGTGGCCGCCGCGGTCGGCCGCAAGCTGACCACGATCGAGGGGGTGGGCGCCGACAAGGTCGGCCACGCGGTGCAGGCCGCCTGGCAGAAGCTCGACGTCGTGCAGTGCGGCTACTGCCAGTCGGGCCAGATCATGTCCGCCACCGCGCTGCTGACGACCAACCGCAAGCCCAGCGACGCCGACATCGACGCCGCCATGAACGGCAACGTCTGCCGCTGCGCCACCTACGTGCGCATCCGCGCCGCCATCCACGAAGCCGCCAAGACCCTGGCCGCGTAAAGGAAGACCGCCATGAACCTGCTCGCGGAACCCTCGATCGAATCCGTCGTGATCGTCAACGAAAGCCGGCGCCGCTTCCTGCAGGGCGTCGGCGGCCTCGCCCTGGGCGTCTACCTGGGGCCGGCGCTGGCCGAGGGCGCAGCCGCACCCGCCGCCGCGCCCGCTGCGGCGCCAGCGGCGCCCGGGGCGCCTTTTGTGCCGAACGCCTTCGTCCGCATCGGCACCGACAACAGCGTGACCGTGCTCGCCAAGCACGTCGAAATGGGGCAGGGCAGCTACACTGGCCTGGCCACCCTGCTGGCCGAGGAGCTCGACGCCGACTGGCAGCAGGTCAAGGTCGAAGGCGCGCCGGCCGACACCGAGCGCTACAAGAACCTGCTGTTCGGCATCCAGGGCACCGGCGGCAGCACCGCCATGGCCAATTCGCATGCGCAGATGCGCCAGGCCGGCGCGGCGGCGCGCGCCATGCTGGTGGCGGCGGCCGCGCAGGACTGGAAAGTGCCGGCCGACGGCATCACCGTGTCGCGCGGCGTGGTGCACCACGCCGGCTCCGGCCGCAAGGCGAGCTTCGGCCAGCTGGCCGAAAAGGCCGCGCGGCAGCCGGTGCCGCAATCCGTGCGGCTGAAGGATCCCAAGCAGTTCGTGCTGATCGGCAAGGCCGTGGCCCGGCGCAAGGACACGCTGGAGAAGACCACCGGCCGGGCCATTTTCACCCAGGACTACAAGCTGCCCGGCATGCTGGTGGCGGTGGTGGCGCATCCGCCGCGCTTCGGCGCGGTGCCCAAGAGCTTCGATGCCGCCAAGGCCAGGGCGATTCCCGGCGTGGTGGAGGTGGTGCAATACAACCCCGGCGATCCGGAGGTGGCCGCCGGCGTGGCGGTGCTGGCCAAGGACACCTGGTCCGCCCGCCGCGGGCGCGACGCGCTGTCGGTGGAGTGGGACGAGACCAAGGCCTTCACCCTGGGCAGCGCGCAGATCCTGGAAAAGTACAAGGCGCTTGCCGCCACCGAAGGGCTGGTGGCGCGCAAGGACGGCGACGCCCCGGCCGTGCTGGCCGCGGCTGCCAAGCCGCTGCAGGCGCAGTTCGAATTTCCCTATCTGGCGCATGCCTCGATGGAGCCGCTCAACTGCCTGGTGCAGCTCGACGGCGACGGCTGCGAGATCTGGAACGGCGAGCAGTTCCAGACCCTGGACCAGGCCTCGGTGGCCAAGCTGCTGGGCATCGCGCCGGAAAAAGTGAAGCTGAACCAGCTCTACGCCGGCGGCAGCTTCGGCCGGCGCGCCAACCCGCATGCCGACTACCTGCTGGAGGCGGTGGCGATCGCCAAGGCGGCGCGCGACAAGGGCGTGCAGGCGCCGGTGAAGATGGTATGGACCCGCGAGGAGGACACGCGCGGCGGCTTCTACCGCCCGGCGTTCTTCCACGCGGTGGAGGTGGCGCTCGACGGCGCGGGCAAGCCCGCCGCCTGGCGCCAGCGCATCGTCGGCCAGTCGATCGCCCACGGCACCGCCCTGGAAGGCGGCATGGTCAAGGACGGCATCGACGAAACCTCGGTGGAAGGCGCCGCCGACATGGTCTACGACATTCCCAACCTGCGGGTGGAGCTGCACACGCCGGCCGACATCGGCGTGCCGGTGCAGTGGTGGCGCTCGGTCGGGCACAGCCATTCCGCCTTCGCGGTGGAGAGCACCATCGACATGGCCGCCGCCGCCGCCGGCCAGGATCCGTACGAGTACCGCCGCAAGCTGCTGGGCAAGGACGCGCGCCGCAAGGCGGTGCTGGAGCTGGCCGCGGCCAAGGCCGGCTGGGGCAAGCCGCTCAAGCCCGGCGCCGCCGGCGAGCGGCGCGGTCGCGGCATCGCCGTGCACAAGTCGTTCGAAACCTACGTGGCGCAGGTCGCCGAGGTGACGGTCAGGCCGGACGGCGGTTTCAAGGTGGACCGCGTGGTCTGCGCCGTCGACTGCGGCCTGGCGATCAACCCCGACGTGATCAAGGCTCAGATGGAAGGCGGCCTCGGCTACGGCTTGTCCGCCGCGCTGCACGGGGCCATCACGCTGGACGGCGGCGCCGTGCAGCAGTCCAACTTCGACGGCTACGTGCCGCTGCGCATCAGCGAGATGCCGGCGGTGGAGGTGCACATCGTGCCGTCCGCCGCCGATCCCACCGGCGTCGGCGAGCCGGGCACGCCGGTCATCGCCCCGGCGGTGGCCAACGCCCTGGCCGCGGCCACCGGCAAGCGCCTGACCCGGCTGCCGTTCGACCCCGCGCTGCTCAAGCAGGCCTGAACGCATCCGCCCCCGGCGCGCGGCGCGCCGGGGGCCGGCATCCACCGCGGCGCGCCCATGACCGCGGCGGCCGCTGCGTCTATACTTGCGCCCCTTCCAGGCCGGTTTATCCATGGAAATCAACCCGATCAAGAGCGAGATCACAGCCCTGCGAGCGCGTTTCGACGCGCTGCGGGGCTATCTTTGACTACGATGCCAAGCGCGACCGGCTGGCCGAGGTGGCGGCCGAGCTGGAACGCAGCGACGTCTGGAACGACCCCGAGCGCGCGCAGAACCTGGGCCGCGAGCGCGCCCGGCTGGAGCAGGTGCTGGAGCCGCTGGGCCACGCCGACGCCGGGCTGAAGGACGCCTCCGAACTGCTCGAGCTGGCCGCCGAGGAAAACGACGAGTCGACCGTGGCGGCGGTGGTGCGCGACGTGCAGGTCTACGCGCGCATCGCCGACGAGATGGAATTCAAGCGCATGTTCGCCGGCGAGATGGACGCCAGCAACGCCTACCTCGACGTGCAGGCGGGCTCCGGCGGCACCGAGGCGCAGGACTGGGCGCAGATGCTGCTGCGCATGTACCTGCGCTGGGCCGACGCCAAGGGCTTCAAGACCGAAATCCTCGAGCAGTCCGACGGCGAAGTGGCCGGCATCAAGAGCGCGTCGATCTTCGTCGAAGGACCCTACGCCTACGGCTGGCTGCGCACCGAGATCGGCGTGCACCGCCTGGTGCGCAAGTCGCCGTTCGACTCCGGCAACCGCCGGCACACCTCGTTCGCCGGCGTGTTCGTGTCGCCGGAGGTGGACGACAACATCCAGATCGACATCAACCCGGCCGACCTGAAGGTCGACACCTACCGCTCCAGCGGCGCCGGCGGGCAGCACGTCAACAAGACCGAGTCGGCCATCCGCATCACCCACGTGCCGTCCGGCATCATCGTCGCCTGCCAGACCGAGCGCTCGCAGCACAAGAACCGCGACCGCGCGATGAAGATGCTGCGCGCCAGGATGTACGAGCAGGAGATGCTCAAGCGCACGGCGGAAAAGCAGAAGCTGGAGGACTCCAAGAGCGACATCGAGTGGGGCCACCAGATCCGCTCGTACGTGCTGGACCAGTCGCGCATCAAGGATCTGCGCACCGGCGTGGAAATCGCCGACACCCAGAAGGTGCTCGACGGCCACCTGGACCCGTTCATCGAGGCGAGCTTGAAGCAAGGCCTGTAGTTGGCACAGCGGCAGGGCACAATCAACTTTTCATTTTGGGCTTGTCATTTTGAGCGCAGCGAAAAATCCGGCCCGACTCTGCGCTGCGTTAAGGGCGAAAGCCCACCACAAGAGCAAAGTATTCAGCCAATGACCAACCAGAAGCTCCCGCCAGACGGTCCGGAAGATAAGGCTCTTTTCGAGAAGCTTGATCATACGATCGAAGAGAACTACGTCATCATCCACCGCCGCGAGAAACTGGAGCGGCTGCGCGCGGC
>JADHNH010000014.1 GCA_016779605.1 Nevskia sp.
CTTGCCAATTCCGGGATGCACCAGAGCATCGGCCAATCCCAGTTGCTTGCTTCCGCCTCTGTGCGCCATCGCTCGACTCCTCCTGCTCAATGCCTCTTTCAATGCAAGAAGAATTCCGCAAAGCTCCCCCAAGGGGAGAAGGAACGTCCTGCACGAAGCGCATTGACTACATAAGCAGGGGGCGGACTTTGCAACGCTCCTATCTGGGATAGAGGGGAGAGTTGTATGGCGCTGAGGCAATATTGCTCCAGAATATTGCTCCAGGCTCCCTTCAGTGCCTGATCGCAATCATTGCGCGCCTGCGTCGCCGCGCGCTCACTGCCGCGCGCGCGTCTGCTCGTCCAGGCGCTTGACGAAATATTCGACGATGCGGCGGTAAAGCTGGTCCTTGAGCACCAGGTCCTCGATGCCGAAGTCGACGTTGGGGTTGTCGTTGACCTCGATGACCTTGACCACCTTGCCGAACTGCTTCAGGTCCACGCCGTACAGGCCCTGGCCGATGGCGCGGGCGGCCTGCACGGCGACGTTCAGCACCTGGCGCGGCACGTCCTTGACGTCGAGGGTTTCGTGGCTGCCCTCGCGCTTGGCGCCGTTCTTGTCGCGCTTGACCACCTGCCAGTGCTCCGGCGCCATGAAGTAGCGGCAGGCGTACAGCGGCTGGCCTTCCAGCACGCCCACGCGCCAGTCGTACTCGGTGGGCTCGTAGCGCTGCGCCACGATGAGGTCGGAGCGTTCCAGGAACTCGCGGGTTTCGCGCTTCAGGTCGGCTTCGGTCTCGATCTTGATCACGCCCTTGGAGAACTGCGAGTCGGGCTGCTTGAGCACCAGCGGGAAGCCCAGCTCGCGCACCACGTCGCCGAGGTTGGCGCGGTGCACCAGCATGGTCTTGGGCTGGGGAATGCGGTGGCGCTCCATCAGCTGGGCCAGGTAGACCTTGTTGGCGCAGCGCAGGATGGATTCCGGGTCGTCCACCACCACCAGGCCCTCGCGCGCGGCCCGGCGCGAGAAGCGGTACGTATGGTGGTTGACGGCGGTGGTTTCGCGGATGAACAGCGCGTCGTATTCGGCGACGTGGCCGTAGTCGCTCTTGTCGAGGAAGTCCACCGAGAAGCCGAGGTCCTCGGCGGCGCGCTCGAACGACTTGAGCGCGCGCGGGTTGGACGGCGGCTCCTTTTCGTCCTCGTTGACCAGGATGGCGAGGTCGTAGCGGGTGGAGTCGCGCCGGCGGCGCGGGCCGCGCCGCCGGGTGAAGTAGTCGCGCGCGGTCTGGTAGACGAACTCCAGGTGCGCCGCCGGCACCTCGCCCAGGGCCACGGCGTTGAGCGTGTCCACCCGCCAGGCGTCGCCGCGCCAGACGAACTTGGCCTGGATCAGCGGCGCCGGGAACAGGTTGAACAGCGCCCGTGCCAGCCGCTCGTGGCGGATGTAGGGGCTGTCGCCGAAATAGACGTTGAGGACGTATTCGGAGGAACCCAGCCGCGCCAGGCTGCGCTGGATCAGCTCCTCGATCTCGTCGTTGAGCACCGACGGGCTTTCGGCAAGCTTCAGGTCCTGCACCGTGGTGATGTCGGGCAGCGCCTTGTGGGCGCGCGCGCCGGCGAGCAGGGAGACGTAGTAGCCGGTGGTCTGGTAGCCGAAGCTGCGGCACAGGTTGTAGACGCGCGCGCCGCGCAGCCGGGTGAAGGAGTCCTGCGTGAGGTAGTCCCAGGCGGTGGCGACCTCGATGCCGGGGATGTCCACCGGCCAATCGCCGCGCTGGTCGACGACGACGATGCCGCTCACGCGATCCCCGTCGGGGTGCGTCCAGGCGCCGGCAGGGGATCTTCTGGCTCTTCGCTCATCCTTCGGCGAATGCTAACACGCGGCCCGCGTCCGGCGGGCATGTCCCGCGTGGTCATGGAACGCTGCCGCCGCACCGCCGTCAAAGAGGGCACGCAGGGATGGCGCGAGGGCAGGCAATGGAGATGCTGGAACGGCTGGGCCTGCCGGCACCGGCCTGGGCGGGCGGAGCGGCGGTGGCGCTGGGCGTGGTGCTGGCGGCGATGGTGGGCCAGGCGATCGGCGGCATCGTCGTGCTGCGCATCCTGCCCGAAGCGACCCTGGCCGGCACCGTGGTGCGCCGCGCGCAGGCGCCGATCAAGCTGGCGCTGCCGCTGGTCGCGCTGCAGCTGGTGTGGGCGCTGTCGCCCGACAGCCTGAGCGGCATCGCCGGCGTGCGCCAGCTCAACTCGGTGGCGCTGGTGGCCGCGCTGACCTGGCTGGCGGCCAACAGCGTGGGCGGCGCGGCCGACGCGCTGGTGCGCCTGCACCCCTACCAGCTCGCGGACAACCTGCACGCGCGCCGCATCGTCACCCAGGCGCGCGTGCTCAGCCGCACCCTGGTGTTCCTGATCGTGCTGGTCGGCCTGTCGCTGGCGCTGATGACCTTCCCCGAAGTGCGCCAGATCGGCACCAGCCTGCTGGCCTCCGCCGGCCTGGCCGGACTGGCGGTGGGGCTGGCGGCCAAGTCGGTGCTTGGCAACCTGCTGGCCGGCGTGCAGCTGGCGCTGACCCAGCCGCTGCGCATCGACGACGTGCTGATCGTGCAGGGCGAATGGGGCCGCGTGGAGGAGATCACAGCGACCTACGTGGTGCTCAACATCTGGGACCAGCGGCGCCTGGTCATCCCGCTGCAATGGTTCATCGAAAACCCCTTCCAGAACTGGACCCGCACCACCTCCGAGCTGATCGGCAGCGTGTTCCTGTGGCTGGACTTCCGCACCCCGGTGGAGCCGCTGCGCACCGAGCTGCGCCGCCTCTGCGAACAGGCTCCGGAATGGGACCGCCGCGTCTGCGTGCTGCAGGTGACCGACACCAGCGAAAAATCCATGCAGGTGCGCGCCCTGGTGAGCGCGGCCGATTCCGGCCGCAGCTGGGACCTGCGCTGCAAGGTGCGCGAGGGGCTGATCGGCTACGTCCAGCGCGAACATCCGGACTGCTTCCCCGAGGTGCGGGGGCAGTTGCGGGACTCCATCAAGACCGCCTTGACCGCCCAAGCCGGCGGGAGTTGACGCTCGACAGACCAGGCGGCGATTCTGGTCTCAAGCAGTTCTCCTGCGGCGGATCGGGAAGGTTCCCGCACCACAATGAGATTGGCTACGGTCCGCGAATTCGCCTTGTCATTGCCGGAAGCCGGCGAGGCACCGCACTTTCACTTCAACTCGTTCCGGGTGCGCGGAAAAATGTTTGTCACGGTGCCGCCCGGGGAAGAAGTCATCCATGTCTTCGTTCCCGAAGCCATTCGGGAACCGATTCTCGCCGCGCACCCCGATTTCATCGAAAAGCTCTTGTGGGGCGGCAAAGTGGTCGGCCTCCGCATCGTTTTGCGGCAGGCGACACCGGCTGTCGTCAAGCGACTGGTGCGCCTGGCGTGGGAGCACAAGGCGCCCAAAGCTTTGCGGATGAAGCGGGTTCGATAGCAAAGGAGCGGGCGAAGCGCCCCGCCTCAGGCCGACTCGCCATCCTGCTCGGGTGCCTGGGGGAAGGATCCGGGCCTGACGATGCCCTGCGCCAGCACTTGCTCCATCCGCTCGGCGGGCAGCGCCGGGCAGTACACCCAGCCCTGGACGGCGACGTTGCCACCGTGCGCCGTGATGAATTCGAGTTGGGCCTCCGACTCCACGCCCTCGGCCACGACGTCCAGCTCCAGGGCCTGGGCCATGGTGATGATGGCCTTGACGATGGCAGCGGCGTGGCGGTCGGTCTCGATGTCGCGCACGAAGGTCTGGTCCACCTTGAGCACGTCCAGCGGCAGGCGCCGCAGGTAGCCCATCGACGAGTAGCCGGTGCCGAAGTCGTCCAGGGCGATGCGCACGCCCATGTCGCGCAGCGTGCGGAGCTTGTGGATGGCGACGTTCATGTCGGTGATCAGCGCATGCTCGGTGATTTCCAGCTCCAGGTGCTCGGCGCTGGCGCCGCTGCGGCGCAGCGCGGCGCCGACCAGGCTGACCAGCGCGTCGTTCTGGAACGCGGTGGCCGAGAGGTTGACGGCGATGCGGAAATTCCTGAAGCGCCGGCGCCACTGCGCGATCTGCCTGCAGGTCTGCTCCAGCATCAGCTCGTCGATGGCGCCGATCAGGCCGCTGCGCTCCGCCACCGGGATGAACTTGCCCGGGCTCAGCATGCCGCCGGAGGGCAGCGGCCAGCGGATCAGGGCCTCGGCGCCGAGCACGCGGCCGGTGGCCGACTCCAGCTTGGGCTGGTAGTAGGGCACCAGCGCGCGTTCGCGCAGGGCCTGGCGGATGCGGGTTTCCATGGCGAAGGCGGCGCCGGCGGCGCTTTCCACCTCGCGGTCGAAGCGCTCCACGTGGTTGCCGCCGCTCAGCCTGGCGTGCTCCAGCGTGGCCTCGGCGTGGCACATCAACTCGAGCGCCGAGCCGCCATCCTCGGGGAACAGCGCGTAGGCCACGCTGGCGCGCACCTCGGCATTGCCGCTGGACAGCTCGAAGGGCGCGGCCAGCACCGCCAGCAGGCGCATCGACAGGTCTCCCGCCGCGGGCGGCGGCGGGCCGTCGGCGCGCGGCGCGGCGACCAGCACGGTGGCGAACTCCTCGCCGCCGATGCGTGCCAGCAGCGCGTCGGGGTGCAGGTTCTGCTGCAGGCGCCGGCAGGTCTGCTCGAGCAACTGGTCGCTGACGCCGCCGTCCAGCGTCGTCTTGATCAAGTGCAGGCGGTCGAGCGTAACGATCACCACCCCGAGCGTCTCGCCCCGCTCATGGGCGCGCGCCAGCAGGCGCCCCAGGCGGTCCATGAACTGGTGCCGGTTGGGCAGGCCGGTGAGCGGGTCGAAATTGAACAGGTACTCGGCGCGCTCCATCGCCTGCCGGCGCATGTTGATCTCGTTGGAGAGCGCGGCGTTGGCCTGCGCCAGCTCCCGGGTGCGCGCCTGCACCTCCTGCTCCAGCGCCTGGCGGCGGCTCTGCAGCGCCAGCTGCGCGCGCACACGCGCCTGCACGATCGGCGGGCTGAAGGGCTTGGCGATGTAGTCCACCGCACCGGTCTGGAAACCGCGCCGCTCGTCTTCGACGTCGCTCATGGCGGTGATGAAGATCACCGGGATGTGCTGGGTGAGCGGGTCTTCCTTCAGCGCGCGGCACACGTCGTAGCCGTTCATGCCGGGCATCATGATGTCGAGCAGCACGATGTCCGGCGGGAAACGGCGCACCAGCTTGAGCGCCGTCGGGCCGTCGATCGCCGCGCGCACCTTGTAGTCGTCCTTGAGCAGGCCGGTGAGCACCTCGATGTTTTCGGGGGTATCGTCCACCACCAGCACGGAGGCCGCCTGCGCCTCTGCCTTTGCCTCGCTCATGGATCCTCCGGCGAATGGGCCCGCGATGCGTCGGACGCCACGGGCGCGCGGGCTGCAGCGTGCGGGGGAAGCCCGTAGTCGCTGAACAGCGCTTCGGCGGCGTCCGCCGCTGCGGCGAAATCGTAGCTGCGCAGGTGCCTGGCCACCTTCTGCAGCCGGCCGTCGTCGCCCAGCAGCGCGTACAGCTCCTCCAGCGTGTCGCCGGCGGCGGCGTCGCAGTCTTCCAGCCGCAGGCGCAGCTGCCGCAGCCGCCCGGCCACCTGCTCGATGTCGGGCGCCGCCGGGTGCGGCGCAGCGCCGCCGCGGGCGTCGCCGCATGCGGCGCCGGCGAGGCCGGCCAGGGCGGCTTCCAGCGGTTCCACCGCGGCCGCCAGCTGCGCCGCCGGCGCCCGTTCGCGGCAGGCCGTCTCGAGCCGGCGGGCGGCTTCGAACACCCGGGTGGCGCCGAGCGTGCCGCCGGCCCCGGCCAGGCTGTGCGCCTCGCGATGCGCGGTGTCCAGATCGTTCGCCTCCAGCGCGGCGCGGATGCGTCCGGCGGCATCGCGGCCGGCCTCGCCGAAGCTCCTCACCAGGCGCAGGTACAAGGCCTGGTTGCCGTTGACCCGCTGCAGGCCGCCGGCGACATCGATGCCCGCCTCGCCCAGGCGCGCCAGAGCTTCGCCGCCGGCCGGCGCGGCGGCACGCACAGGCGGTTCCGGCGCCGGAGCTGCCGCGGCTGCGCGCGGCTTGATCCAGCGCCGCAGGACGGCGAACAGGTTCTGCACGTTGATCGGCTTGACCACGTAGTCGTTCATGCCGCACGCCAGGAACTTCTCGCGGTCGCCGGTCATGGTGCTGGCGGTGAGGGCGATGATCGGCAGCTCCCGCAGCGCAGGGTCCAGCCGCAGCCGGCGGGTGGCCTCGGCACCATCCATCACCGGCATCTGGATATCCATCAGCACCGCGTCGAAGGACATCGCCGCGATGCGGTCGATCGCCTCCCGGCCATTGCGGGCCGGCTCGATGTGCGCCCCGGTCTGCGCAAGGATCTCCTGCGCCACTTCGCGGTTCACGTCGTTGTCCTCGACCAGCAGGATGCGCGCCCCGGCGAAGTCCGGCACGGCGGTGCCGGGCTGCGCGGCGGCTGCGCGCGGCTCGGCGGGCGCGCCCAGGCCCAGGCGCACGGTGAACCAGAAGGTGCTGCCGCTGCCCGGCGCGGACTCCACGCCGATCTGTCCGCCCATCATCTCGCTCAGTCGCCGGGCGATGGACAGGCCCAGGCCGGTGCCGCCGTACTTGCGCGTGGTGGAAGCGTCGGCCTGCTCGAAGGGCCGGAACAGCCGGGCGATCTGTTCCGGCGTCATGCCGATGCCGGAATCGGCCACCTCGAAGCGCACCAGCCGCTCGGGCCCGACCGTTTCGGCCTGCCGCACGCGCACCACGATGTGCCCGGCCTCGGTGAACTTCACCGCATTGCCGCAAAGGTTCACCAGGATCTGCCCCAGGCGCACGGCGTCTCCCACCAGCGCGTCCGGAATCTGCGGGTCGGTGTCGAAGCGCAGCGCCAGGCCCTTTTCCTCCGCGCTCTGTCCCACCATCGCCAGGAGATTGTCCAGCACCGCGCGCAGGCTGAACGGGGCGTGCTCGATGGCGAGCTTGCCAGCCTCGATCTTGGAGAAATCCAGGATGTCGTTGATGATGCCGAGCAGCGACTTGGCGGCGATGTCGATGCGCGAGACGTAGCGGTGCTGGCGGGGATCCAGGCTGGTCTGCAGCGCGAGATGGCTCATGCCGATGACCGCGTTGATCGGCGTGCGGATCTCGTGGCTCATGTTGGCGAGGAACTCGCTCTTGGCGCGCTCCGCCGCGCGGGTCCGCTCCAGCGCCTGCTCCAGGTCGTCGCGCAAGCGGGTCTGCTCGGTGATGTCGGAGATGTAACCGCGCCAGTTGGTCAGGCCGCCGTCCCGGCGCGGCGGCAGCGCGTGCACCGACAGCCAGCGCACCGCGCCGTTGGCCGCGTGCCGGATGCGGAACGAGTGCCGCACCTGGCGGCCGTCGGCCGCCGACTCCTCCAGCGCCGCCGTGTAGGCCGCCACGTCCTCCGGCAGCACGGTGGCGAAGAAGCGGCCGACGTCGGCCACAACGGCCTCCGCCGACAGTCCCACGAGCTGCTCCATGCCGGCGCTGACGAACGGCGCCCAATGGCGGCCGTCCGCCGCGCGGATGTACTCGAACACCACCCCCGGCACGCTGTTGGTGATGTCCACCACCCAGCGCCGCGCGGCCTCGGCCGCCTCGCGCGCCTGCTGCAGCTCGGCTTCCAGCCGCTTCAGCTCGGTGATGTCGGTCATCACGCCGCGCCACAGCACGCCGTCGGCGGTGCGCATCGGCGTGGAGCGGCCCTGGATCCAGCGGATCGCGCCGCTGGCCTGGTCGATGACACGCCAGGTGTGGACCCACTCGGTCAGCGCGGCGGCGGAGCGCTCGATGCTTTCCACCACGCCCGGCACGTCCTCCGGGGCGAAGGCCTGGAGGGCCGCCTGGGCGTCGGCTTCCACCGCCTCGCGGCTTGCACCCATCAGGTCGACGATGCGATGGTTGGCGAAAGGAAAACTGTAGCTGCCGTCGGGGCGCCGCAGGAACTCGTAGACCACGCCGGGCACGTTGTCGGTGATCGCCACCAGCCGCAGGCGGGCATTCTCGGCCGCGCTGCGCGCCTCCTCCGCCAGCAGCTCCGCCGCCTTGCGCGAGCGCACCTCGCGCTGCAGCCGCAGCGCCCAATAGAGCATGAAGATGATCGCCGCTGCGGCGGGCAGGGCCACCGTCAGCGCCAGGCGCAGCGCGCGCGCAGGGTCCAGGCCCTGGTGCACCGAGGTGGTGAACCAGCGCTGCAGGATGCCCTGCCGCTCGGAGTCGCTGACGGTGGCGATGCCCTTGTCGAGGATGCGGCCGAGGATCGCCGCGTCGCCGCCCACCAGCATGCGCACCGGCACGTCCTGCTCGCCGAACGGCGCGGCCAGCTTGAGGCTTTCGCCGTAGCCGCGGTTGCGCATCGCGTAGTCCATGATGGCGAGCATGCCCACCGCCGCCGCCGCCCGGCCCGTCACCACGTCGTCGAGCATCTCGGGAACGGATTCCTCCACCAGCAGGCGCTGCTGCGGGAAGCGCCGGCCGATCTCCATCTGGCCGGGGGTGAGCTTCTGCACCGCGATGGCCTTGCCGGCGAGGTCCTCGATCCTGGAAACGCGGGGCGCATAGCGCCGCGTGACGATCACGCCTTTCAGGTACATCCACGGCGTGCCGGCGACCAGGCCCGCGGGTGTCTCGCCGTTGGCCAGCGTGGGCACCACGTCCAGGCTGCCGCTGCGCAGGCTCTCCACTTCCGCGCTCCAGCTCGGAAAGGTGATCCACTGGATCTGCACGCCCAGCCGTGCGGCGAGCACCGCACTGTAGTCCACGCCGATGCCTTCGGCCCTGCCGTCGGCGTCGCTGAAGATCACGGGCGGCCAGTCGTTCACGCCGAAGCGCAGCACCGGATGCCGCGCCAGCCAGGCGCGCTCCGCCGGATCGAGTTGCAGGGGTGAGGGACCGGGTTTAGGCGATGACTCGATGTCATCGCCTGCGGTCCCGAACGCCCGGACATGGATGGCCGGGCCGGCCGTTCCGGCAGCCGCATGGTCCCGCCATGGACGGCTAAGTTGAATGTCCAAGAATTCCGCCGCCTGCGCCGCCGGTGCGCGCAGGGGCGTCGCAGCGGCGACCAGCAGGGCGAGCGCCGCCGCCGCCCGCCACAAGAGCAGGCCTCCCCAGCGCCTTGCGGTCAAGCCGCCGCGCCTGATGAATCCAGTGCTCAGCTGCCCCCCAGGATCGCGTCCGATCTCTATGCCTGCGTGGCGTTTTCCTCGATCATACTCCACGTCCGCTGGGGAGCCGCAAAGCGTTTTGCCAGCGGTCTGCGGGGGGCTTGTTCAGCGCGGGCAGGTCGCGCCTTCCAGGGCGCGCGCAATGAATTGGATCGATGGCATTTCTCCATTCGTGGAGAATGCCAGCCTGGTCGACCACGCCTGCGGCGCCCGCAATCTCGCCGGCTGCCATCCCCAGGCGCCCGGGCGGGGCGGCAACGCGCCGCCGCAGGCGGATACGTCCCCGCCCCGCGAACGGCCTGCGGCGGTCAGTCCGCGCGCTCGGCGCGCTTGCGCTCGTGTTCCTTCAGGTAGCGCTTGCGCACGCGGATGGACTGCGGGGTGAGCTCGACCAGCTCGTCGTCGTTGATGAACTCCAGCGCCTGCTCCAGCGAGAACTTGACGGCCGGCGTGAGCAGCACGTTCTCGTCCGAGCCGGCGGCGCGGATGTTGGTGAGCTTCTTGCCCTTGAGGACGTTCACCACCAGGTCGTTGTCGCGCGCGTGGATGCCCACCACCTGGCCCTCGTAGACCTCGTCGCCCGGCTCGGCCATCATGCGGCCGCGCTCCTGCAGGTTGAACAGCGCGTAGGCCGGCACCGAGCCCTGGTCGTTGGAGATCATCACGCCGTTGTGGCGCTGGCCGATGTCGGTGCTTTCCGCCTTCGGGCCGAAATGGTCGAAGTTGTGGAACAGCAGGCCGGTGCCCTTGGTCATGGACATGAATTCGGTCTGGAAGCCGATCAGCCCGCGCGAGGGAATGGCGTATTCCAGGCGCACGCGACCCTTGCCGTCGGGCACCATGTTCTGCATCTTGCCGCCGCGCGAGGCCAGGCCCTGGATCACGCCGCCCTGGTCCTTGTCCTCCACGTCCGCCACCAGGGTTTCGTACGGCTCGCACAGCTGGCCGTCGATCTCCTTCAGGATCACCTGCGGCCGCGCCACCGCCACCTCGTAGCCTTCGCGGCGCATGTTCTCCAGCAGGATGCCCAGGTGCAGCAGGCCGCGGCCGTACACCTTGAACTGGTCGGGCGACTCGCCCGGCTCCACGCGCAGGGCGACGTTGGTCTTCAGCTCGCGCTGCAGCCGCTCGGCGATCTGCCGCGAGGTCAGGTACTTGCCTTCCTTGCCGGCGAACGGCGACTTGTTCACCTCGAACACCATGCTCATGGTCGGCTCGTCGACCTGCAGCGTGGGCATCTGCTCGGGGCGCTTGGGGTCGCAGATGGTCTCGGAGATGCCCAGCTCCTCGATGCCGGTGATGGCGATGATGTCGCCGGCGCTGGCCTCGGGCACCTCGACGCGGTCCAGGCCCATGAAGCCCAGCACCTGCAGCACGCGGGCGTTGCGCACCTTGCCGTCGCGGCCGACCACCGCCACCGGCGTGTTGGGCCGGATGCGGCCGCGCGTGATGCGGCCGGTGCCGATCACGCCGACGTAGCTGGAGTAGGCCAGCGAGGAGACCTGCATCTGGAACGGGCCTTCGGCGTCCACGTCCGGCGCCGGCACCTTGTCGACGATGGTCTGGAACAGCGGCGTCATGTCGCCTTCGCGCAGCTCGGCTTCGTAGCCGGCGTAGCCATTGAGCGCGCTGGCGTAGATGATAGGAAAGTCGAGCTGCGCGTCGGTGGCGCCGAGGCGGTCGAACAGGTCGAACACCTGGTCGATCACCCAGTGCGCGCGGCTGCCGGGCCGGTCGATCTTGTTGACCACCAGGATCGGGTGCAGGCCCATGTTGAACGCTTTCTGGGTGACGAAGCGGGTCTGCGGCATCGGGCCGTCCACCGCGTCCACCAGCAGCAGCACCGAGTCGACCATCGACAGCACGCGCTCCACCTCGCCGCCGAAGTCGGCGTGGCCGGGGGTGTCGACGATGTTGATGCGGTATTCGGTGCCGGTGCGGGCGTCGGTCCAGCGGATGGCGGTGTTTTTGGCCAGGATGGTGATGCCGCGCTCGCGCTCCAGGTCGTTGGAGTCCATCACCCGCTCGCCGAGGTTTTCGCGGGCGTCGAAAGTGCCGGACTGGCGCAGCAGCTTGTCCACCAGGGTGGTCTTGCCATGATCGACGTGGGCGATAATGGCGATATTGCGGAGATTCTGAATCACGGGAGACACCGGGTTTTCGAGGCGCGTGCTTGGCGCGGAACTTTGGAAAGGGGCATGACTACGCCCTTGCAATGTATGGGCCGGAACGGGGAAAACCAGGGCCGGCGCCGCGGTCGCAAGGCCGCGGCCGGCCGGTTCGGGGCGGCCGCCAAAAGATCGCGGATTCTACGCAGGTTTGTGTGAAAGCGCATCATCGGTGCCGGGGCGCGGCGCCAAACCAGGCGGATCGCCCCGGAATCGGACTAGAACCGGCCGCAATCGGCTGCAGGGGGCGGACGGTGCGCCCGCACGCAAGTGCTTTGCCGGCAACACACAAAGGACCGACATCATGAAAATCATTCGTTGCACCCGCCTGGCACTGGCGGCCTGCCTGTGGGCGGCGCTGCCGGCGGCGTTGGCCGGCGACCCGTTCGGCGACCTCGCCAAGTCGATGCTGCCGCCGGCGGCCGGCACCGCGCTGTCCGATTCCGACATCGGCGCCGGGCTCAAGGAAGCGCTGGCGCGCGGCACCCGCACGGCGGTGAACGAGCTCGGGCGCAGCAACGGCTACTGGGGCAATCCGCGCTTCCGCATCCCGCTGCCCGGGGCGGTTTCGCAGGCCGAAGGGCTGCTGCAGCAGGCCGGCATGGGCGGCCAGCTCGAGCAGCTGCACCTGTCGTTCAACCGCGCCGCCGAGCAGGCGGTGCCGGTGGCGGCCGACGTGTTCGCGCAAGCCGTGCGCCAGCTCAGCCTGAACGACGTGCGCGGCATCCTCAACGGGCCGCAGGACGCCGCCACCCAGTACTTCAAGCGCACCACCAGCGACACCCTCGCCGCGCGCTTCAAGCCGATCGTCGCGCGTGTCACCGCCAAGGTGGGCCTGGCGCAGCAGTACAATGCGGTGATGGGCTCGGCCGGGCCGATGGCGTCGATGCTGGGCGTGGACACCGACCTGGACGGCTACGTCACCCGCAAGGCGCTGGACGGCCTGTTCCTGCGCGTGGCGGACGAGGAGAAATCGATCCGCACCAACCCGGCGGCACGTACGACGGACCTGCTCAAGAGGGTATTCGGTGGACACTCCTGAAATGCGCGGACGTGGATTGCGCCGAGGTGGATTGCGCGGCCGGGCGCGCCAGCGCGGCGGCATGCTGAGCCTGCTGGCGGTGCTGCTGGTGATCGGCCTGCTGGCGTATTTCGCGCTGCGCGGCTACAACGGCACGCAGCCGGCCGCTGCCGGCGCGCCGCAGGTGGCGTGCACGCAGCGGGTCTCCGACCTGGTCAAGCGCACCGGCGGCGGCGGCGCCGACTACAAGGCCGGCTACGACGCGCTGCCGCCCGAATGCCAGAAATTCGCCCCGCCGCCGCTGGCTACCACCGAGCGGCCCGACCCCGATCGCTAGAACCCATCTTAAAAACTACTGCGCTTGCCATTTGGCGCGCCGGCGGTGCTCGGAATCCTCACATACGCTTATGTATGCTCCGGTTCCTGCGCTCCGGCGGCGCGCCAACTGCCTGCGCTCGCTACGTTTTTCAGATGGGTTCCGGGCGCTCGCGCCGGCAGCCGCTGCCTTTACAAACTATTTACCGCGTTCCAGCATCACAGGCATTCAACCGGCGGATCAGGGAGTTCGCGCATGCGAGGCTCAGGAAGCATCGTGCTGGCGCTGTCGGCATGCCTGGCGGCTTTTAGCGCCCAGGCCTTCACGGCGGACGAGCTGGCGGACAAGAACGCGGCGGCCAAGGGCGGCCTGGACGCGCTGCACGCGATCCAGTCGCTGCGTCTGAGCGGCAAGCTGCTGGTCAACAACGACCAGATCCGGCTGGCTTACGTGGAAACGCGCAAGCGCGGCAACCAGGTCCGCGTCGAGGCCAGCTTGCAGGGGCTGACCGCGGTGCAGTCCTACGACGGCAGCCAGGCCTGGCAGATCCAGCCGTTCCAGGGCCGCAAGGACCCGGAAAAGATGCCGCTGGACGACGCCAAGGACCTGATCGAGGACGCCGACATCGACGGCCCGCTGGTCGACTACAAGAGCAAGAACTACAAGCTCGACTACCTGGGCACCGAGGACGTGGACGGCACCGAGGCGCACAAGATCCAGGTCACCAAGCCGGACGGCGACGTGCTGTACGTCTACCTGGACCCGGATTACTTCCTGGAGATCCGCATCGTCAGCCGCCACCTGGTGCGCGGCGCGCCCAAGGAGACGGTGGCGGATTTCGGCGACTACGAGAAGGTCGGCGGCGTGTATTTGCCGTTTTCCATCGTGTCGGGCGCCAAGGGCTCGTCGGACCGGCAGAAGACCGAGTACGACAAGGCGCAGGCCAACGTCGACGTCGGCAACGCCTATTTCCAGTTCCCCGCCAGCGCGCAGAAATAAGGAAGCCGCCATGATCCGCACGACACTTGCCGCGGCCGTGGCCGCCGTCGCGGTCGCAGCCGCAGGCTGCTGGCCGCCGGCAACGCAGGCTGCAGATGCCGCGGTGCCGTTCGACGCCGGCACCATCTCCGGCCTGGGCGCCCGCAACATCGGCTCGGCCGCGATGAGCGGACGCATCTCGGCCATCGCGGCGGTTAACGACCCCGCCGGCAAGACCACGCTGCTGGTGGGGGCGGCCAGCGGCGGCGTGTGGAAGTCCACCGACGGCGGCACCACCTTCAAGCCGGTGTTCGACGAGCAGCCGGTGCAGTCGATCGGCGACATCGCCATCGATCCGCGCAACCCGCAGAACGTGTGGGTGGGCACCGGCGAGGCCTGGACCCGCAACAGCGTGTCCGTCGGCAACGGCGTCTACAAGTCCACCGACGGCGGCGAAACCTGGACCTACGCCGGCCTGCCGGATTCCGAGCGGATCGCCCGGATCCTGGTGGACCCGCGCTCCAGCGACACCGTCTACGCCTGCGTGCCGGGCAAGCTGTGGAGCGACTCGGCCGAGCGCGGCCTGTACAAGACCACCGACGGCGGCAAGAGCTGGTCGCTGGTGCTCAAGTCCAAGAGCCTTTCCACCGGCTGCGCGTCCATCGCGCTGTCGCCGGACAATCCCAACGTGCTGCTCGCCTCGCTGTGGGACTTCCGCCGCAAGGGCTGGAGCTTCCGCTCCGGCGGCGACGGCCCCGACGCCGCCAGCGGCAGCGGCCTGTTCCGCAGCGAGGACGGCGGGCAGAGCTGGCTGGAGCTGAAGCCGGGCGACAACAAGGGCTTTCCGGACAAGCCCTACGGCCGCATCGCGGTGGCCTACGCCCCCGGCAATGCGCAGCGGGTCTACGCCTTCGTCGAGTCGCCGCACAGCGCGCTGTACGTGTCCGACGACGGCGGCCAGACCTGGAGCGAGCGCGACAAGAGCCAGTGGATGGTGTGGCGGCCGTTCTACTTCGCCAGCCTGGTCGTCGATCCGACCAACCCGGACCGCGTGTTCAAGACCGACGGCAACCTCATCGTCAGCAACGACGCCGGCAGGAGCTTCGCCGTGATCGCCGGCTTCGCCACCACCCACGGCGACCTGCACGCGGTGTGGGTGGACCCGAAGAACGCCAGCCACATCGTCGCCGGCGACGACGGCGGCCTGTGGCTGTCGTACGACGGCGGCAACAAGTGGTGGAAGGGCGACAACCTGCCGATCTCGCAGTTCTACCACGTCAGCCTGGACAACGCCGACCCCTACCACGTCTACGGCGGCCTGCAGGACAACAGTTCCTGGGTGGGCGACTCGGCCTACCCCGGCGGCGTCACCAACGCGCGCTGGGAAAACATGTACGGCGGCGACGGCTTCTGGATGTTCCCCGACACCAGCGATCCGGCCTACCTGTACGCCGAGTACCAGGGCGGCACCATCGGCAGGGTCAACCGCTACACGCACGAGACCCGTGACATCCAGCCCAAGCTGGGCCCCGAGGACCTGAAGAAGTACGGCAAGCTGCGCTGGAACTGGAACACGCCGATCGCGCTGTCGCCGCATGGCAAAGGCGTGATCTACATCGGCGCGCAGTTCCTGTTCCGCTCGCGCGACCACGGGCAGAGCTGGCAGCGCATCTCGCCGGACCTGACCACCAACGACCCGGAAAAGCAGAAGCAGGAGCAGTCCGGCGGCGTCACCGTGGACAACTCGTCGGCGGAGATGCACACCACCATCTATTCGATCAGCGAGTCGCCGAAGAAGGCCGGCCTGATCTGGGTGGGCACCGACGACGGCAACCTGCAGCTGACGCGCGACGGCGGCAGGCACTGGAACAACGTCGCCGCCAACGTGCCCGGGCTGCCGAAGAATTCCTGGGTCAGCTGGGTGCAGGCCAGCAACTACGCCGCCGGCACCGCCTACGCGGCGTTCGACCGCCACACCTTCGGCGAGATGGAGCCGTACCTGTACCGCACCACCGACTACGGCAAGACCTGGTCGCCGCTGCTGACGGCCGGCGACGCCAAGGGCGTGCGCGGCTACGCCTGGGTGATCAAGGAGGACCTGGTCAAGCCCGGCCTGCTGTTCCTGGGCACGGAGTTCGGGCTGTGGGTGAGCGTCGACGGCGGCGGCCGCTGGGCGCAGTTCAAGGGCGGCCGGCTGCCCGACGTGGCGGTTCGCGACCTCGCCATCCAGCCGCGCGACAACGACCTGGTGCTGGCCACCCACGGGCGCGGCATCTGGATCGTCGACGACATCACGCCGCTGCGCCAGGTCACGCCGGAGCTGCTGGGGACGGACTGCGCCTTGCTGCAGGCGCGGCCGGTGCAGCAGCGCATCGAGGCCAACGGCGGCTGGTCCAACGGCGACGCCGCGTTCGTCGGCGACAATCCGGCGCAGGGCGCGGTGATCAGCTATTACCAGCGCACCCGCCACCTGTTCGGCAAGCTCAGGATCGAGGTGCTCGACACCGCCGGCCACGTGGTCGACACGCTGCCGGCGTCCACCCGCCGCGGCGTCAACCGCGTGGTCTGGTCCATGCACGTCAAGCCGCCGCGCGTGCCGCCGGCCGCGCAGCTGGCCTTCAACGGTGCGCAGGGGCCGCGCGTGGTGCCGGGCACCTACACCGTGCGCATCACCAAGAACGGCCGCAGCTACGAGACCCGGCTCGCGGTCGGCCCGGACCGGCGCGACCGTTTCAAGCCCGCGGAGCGCAAGGCGCAGTACGACGCCGCGATGCGCGTGCACGCGCTGTTCGGCCGCGAAAGCGCGCTGTTCGGCCGCATTGCCGGCCTGCGCCAGCAGATCGCGCAGCTCGGCCAGGGCCTGCCGGCCGGCGACGCGCTGCACCAGCCGCTGGCCGACTTCGACGGCAAGGTCGACGCGGTGCGCAAGCTGATCGTCGCCACCAAGGAGGGCGGCGCCATCACCGGCGAGGAGCGCCTGCGCGAGCACACCGACCAGCTTTACGGCGCGCTGCTGTCCTACGAGGGCAAGCCGGCCGCCTACCTGCTGGCCAACACCGATGCGCTGTATGGGCAGCTCGCCGACATCCAGTCGCAGTTCGACAAGCTGGCGGCAACCGGCCTGCCGGCGCTCAACGCCGCGCTCAAGGCCCGGAACCTGCAGCCGCTGCAAGTGCCGCCGGCGCAGGACGCGTCCGCGGACGACGACGGCGACGCGGGCGGCGCCGGCGGTGCGCCCGCGGCGCACGGCGATCCGGATGCGGCGATTGCCGCGCAGTTGCCGGCCGGCTTCGGCCTGCGGGTGCGGTAAGGCCCGGCCGGGCCCACCGCCGCCCCGCTCAGGGGCCGGCGAGGATCTGCTGTTCGCCGATCCGCGCCAGCGCCTCGGCCTCGGCCAGCGCCAGCCGTTTCATCGGCAGGCCGTCCATCGGCGACAGCGGCACGCGGCGGCGGTCGTCGAAGGCGAACACGGCGACGTCGATGCCGATGTCGCCGGCGTCGAAACGGACCAGCGGCACGCGTTCCTCGCTGCCGTCCGGATAGCGGTAGGTACGGTCGTCCTGGCGGAACGGGATGCCGCGGTCGTGCAGGAACAGTTCCACCCGCTCGGCCTGCTCGTCGAACGCCTGCAGCTGCACGCGGTGCGCGGCGGTGACCGCGCCATTGACCACGGCGCCGACCAGGCGCGGCTCGAAGCCCTCCAGCAGGCGCATTGCCTTCACCGCCGCTGCGCGCATGCGGCGCAGGCGCCGGGCGTAGTCGAGGCCGCCGAACAGGCGCTGGTATTCGACCACCGCGGACTGGATGCGGGCGTTGTCCGGCAGGGCGGCACGCGGGGACAGGCCCAGCCGCTGCACCGCCTTGAGCTTGGCCGTGCGGTAGTCGAGCTGGCCCTCCTCGCACAGGATGCGCGCGGCCTCCTGGACGATGCCCGCCGCCTGGTCGTCGCGGAACGGCGGGCTGCGCTGGGCCATGTCAATAGATTTCCGACGAGGTCTGCTGCTCGCCGACCGCGCTCTTGCCGTCGTCGGGCGGCGGCTGGTGGTCGGCCTGCACCACGTCGGCCACCGCGCCCGGCGTGCCGGCGGGCACCTGCTTGCCGTTGACGGGGTTGACCAGCACGTCGACCAGGCCCGGCGGGCGCGGCAGGGTCTGCTGCGGCACGTCGGCGAGCGCGGATTTCATGAAGTCCATCCAGATCGGCAGCGCGGCGCGCGCGCCGACCTCGCCGCGGCCCAGGCTCGCCGGCTGGTCGTGGCCGACCCAGACGGTGGTGACCAGCGCCGGGTTGAAGCCGTTGAACCAGGCATCGACGAATTCGTTGGACGTGCCGGTCTTGCCGGCGAGGTCGTCGCGGCCGAGCGCGCGCACCGCCGCGCCGGTGCCGCGGGTGACGACGTCGTGCATCATGCTGGTGATCAGGTAGTCCAGCTCCGGCGCCAGCGTGCGCGGCGCGCGGTCGGCTTCCGCCACCGGCGGCGGCAGCGCGTCGATCGCCGCTTCCGCCGGCGCCGGCGGCGCGGCAGCGGCCGGGCCGGCCGGATCGGCGGCCGGTGCCGGCGGCGCGGCCGGCGGCGGCACGTCGCACACCGGGCAGGCCAGCTTGGGATGGGCGCGAAACACTTCCTTGCCGTCGGCCGTGCGCACCGACTCGATGAAGTACGGGTCGACCAGGAAGCCGCCGTTGGCGAACACGGCGTAGCCGCGCACCACTTCCCAGGGCGTCAGGGTGGCGCTGCCCAGGGCCAGGGTAAGGTCGTGCGGCAGCCGCTCCTTGGGCAGGCCGAAGCGCGACAGGAAGTCCAGCGCATAGTCCAGCCCCAGCGCCTGCAGCACGCGGATCGACACCAGGTTGCGCGATTCGGCGAGCGCGTCACGCAGCCGCATCGGCCCGCTGAACTTGCCCTCGTAGTTGCCCGGGCGCCAGTCGTCGCCGGCATCGGCGTTCAGGTAGACCACCGGCGCGTCGAGGAAGATCGAGGCGGGGGTATAACCCTTGGCCAGCGCGGCGGTGTACAGGAACGGCTTGAAGCCGCTGCCCGGCTGGCGCCGCGCCTGGGTGACCCGGTTGTATTCGCCGAGGCGGAAATCGAAGCCGCCGACCAGCGCCTGCACCGCGCCGTCGGTCGGGTCGAGCGCGATCAGGGCGCCTTCGACTTCCGGCAGTTGCGCCAGCCGCCAGGCGCCGTCGACCCGCGACAGGCGCACGATATCGCCGCGCGCGAGCGGCTTTTTCGGCAGGTGCGCCCAGTCGAAGCCGCCGTGCGGCACTTCCGCCTGCCCGCCCAGGGTCAGCACGCGCAGCCGCTCCGGGCCGGATTCCAGGACGATGCCGGCGACGAGGGCGGCGGCCTGCGGGCGCGCCTCCAGTTGCGCCTGCACGTCCTCGCCGGACGGGTCGGCGTCGAGCTGCGCCAGGACTTCGGCCGGCAGATGCGCTTCCGGGCCGCGGTAGCCGTGCCGCTCCTCGAACGCCAGGATGCCGCCGCGCAGCGCGGCGGTGGCCGCCTTCTGCCGCGCCGAGTCGATGGTGGTGGTGACGTTGAGGCCGTCGGTGTAGGCGGCCTCGCCGTAGCGGGCGAACATCTCGGCGCGCGCCATCTCGGCGATGTAGTCGGCCTCGACCTCGACCTCCGGCAGGTGCTCGTGGGCGGTGATCGGCTCGTCGAGCGCGCGCCGGTAGGTCTGCGCATCGACGAAACGCAGGTCGCGCATGCGACGCAGCACGTAATCGCGGCGCTCGCGCGCGCGGTCGGGGTCGGCGATCGGGTTGTCGCGCGAGGGCGCCTTGGGCAGGCCCGCCAGGGTGGCCATCTCGCCCAGGCTCAGGTGATCGACATCCTTGCCGAAGTAGACCTGCGCGGCCGCGCCCACGCCGTAGGCGCGGTTGCCCAGGAAGATGCGGTTCAGGTACAGCTCCAGGATCTGCTGCTTGTTGAGCTCGCGCTCGATTTTCAGCGCGAGCAGGATCTCCTTGATTTTACGGGAGAAGCTCCGCTCCGGAGTGAGGAAGACATTGCGCGCGAGCTGCATCGTGATGGTGCTGCCGCCCTGGCGCTTTTCGCCGGTGGCGGCCAGCACCAGGCTGGCCCGCACCAGGCCCTGCCAGTCGACGCCGGGGTGCTCGAAAAAGCGGTCGTCCTCGGCCGCCAGGAAGGCATGCACCAGGGGCTGCGGAATCTGCTCGTAGCGCAGCGGATCGCGCCGCTCGGCGCCGAATTCGCCGATCAGGCGGCCGTCGTGGCTAAATACGCGCAGCGGCACGCCGAGCTTGAGCTCGTGCAGGCTGGCCACCGCCGGCAGGCGCGGCTCGTAGTAGGCGCGCAGGCCGAAAAATGCGCCCACGGCCGCGGCGGCCGCGACGGCCAGGAGGGCCGCCACGGCAATGACCACTCGCAGGTATCGGTTCAAGCTGGACCCTTGGGATGGCGCATCAGGGCCGCTGTCTGTCGGCTTCTTTGAGACTTCTATCAGGCACTTGCAGAAATAATTTCTAGTTGCGTAGCAGAAAACATCAGCTATATTAAGGTGGAATTGGGGCAGAGTCATTAACGACCTGCGGGGAGCCTATTGCGGGCTCGGGCATCTGGGGTGCGAGGGCCTATGTCCTTCATGCAGTCGCTGTTTGGGGGAGTCAGCCGCGAGTTGATCGGCCTGGACATCAGTTCCAGCGCCGTCAAGCTCATCGAACTCGGTCGCCGCGGCGACCGCTACAGCGTCGAGGCGTACGCGGTCGAGCCCCTGCCGCTCAACGTGGTGGTCGACAAGCAGCTCACCGATCCCAAGCTGGTCGGCGAGGCGATCAAGCGCGCGGTGGCGCGCGCCGGCACCCGTACCAGGAACGCGGCGATCGCGGTGGCCGGCTCGTCGGTCATCACCAAGCTCATCAACATGTCGGCCAACCTGTCCGAAAACGACATGGAGGAGCAGATCCGCGCAGAGGCGGACCAGTACATCCCCTACCCGATCGACGAAGTCAACCTGGACTTCCAGGTGCTGGGACCTTCGACCAAGGACCGCTCGGTGGTCGACGTGCTGCTGGCGGCGTGCCGCAAGGAGCAGGTCGAGCAGCGCATCGCCGCGCTGGACATCGCCGGGCTGACGCCGACGGTGGTCGACATCGAGGCCTACGCGCTGGAGAACGCCTGCCAGTTCGTCACCCACCAGATGCCCGACGGCGGCCGCGACAAGACCGTGGCGGTGGTGGACATGGGCGCGTCGATGACCTCGCTGCTGGTGCTGCACGACCTGCGCACCGTGTACACGCGCGACCAGGCCTTCGGCGGCAAGCAGCTGACCGAGGACATCATGCGCTTCTACGGCATGTCGTTCGAAGAGGCCGGCAAGGCCAAGCGCGAAGGCAACCTGCCGGAAACCTACCAGCAGGACGTGCTGGACCATTTCCTCGCCGACATGGCCCAGCAGATCGACCGTTCGCTGCAGTTCTTCTTCTCCGCCTCCTCGCAGCACGGCTCGGTGGACCAGATGATCCTGGCCGGCGGCTGCGCCAGCATCCCCGGCGTCGAGGGCTTCATCCAGGAGCGGCTGCAGATCCCGACGGTGCTGGCGCATCCGTTTGCGCAGATGGCGGTCGCCTCGCGCGCCAGGCCGCAGCAGCTGGCCCTGGACGAGGCGACGCTGATGATCGCCGCCGGCCTGGCCTACCGCGCATTCGACGAGACCGATTGAGAGCGCGTCGCCATGACAAAAATCAATCTACTCGACTGGCGCGCAGCCCGGCGCGAACGCCACAAGAAGCAGTTCTTCACGATCCTGGGCCTGGCCGTCACCGCCAGCGCGGCGGTCGTGGCGGTGGGGCTGATGCTGATGACCGGCGCCATCGACCACCAGCAGGAACGCAACACCTACATCCAGCAGCAGATCAACGAGCTCGACAAGCAGATCAAGGAAATCCAGGAGCTGGAGAAGGTGCGCCGCGACCTGCAGGCGCACATCAAGGTCATCGAGCAGCTGCAGCAGAGCCGCACGGCGACGGTGCATTTCTTCGATGAGATCGTCAACACGCTGCCCGACGGCATCTACCTGACGGGCGTCAAGCAGAGCGGGCAGAACGTCAACATCAAGGGCATCGCCGAATCCAACGGGCGCATCTCCACCTACATGAAGAACCTCGACGCCTCGCCCTGGTTCAAGGATCCCAAGCTGGTGGTGATCCGCACCAGCACCGCCAACCGCCTGCGCAGCAGCGAGTTCGAACTGCAGGTGACCAACCTGACCAAGGCGGCGTCGGATTCCGGAGCGGGCAAATGAATTTCCGGCAGATGATCGAAGAGCTGCGCCGGCTCGACACCCGTAACCCCGGCGCCTGGCCGCGCTGGGTGCATTTGAGCGCCGCGGTGCTGGCTGCCGCGGCCATCGTTGCCCTGGGCGCCAAGGTCTTCATCCAGCCCAAGTACGAGGAGCTCAACCGGCAAAAGCGCACGGAGGCCGAGCTGCGCACGACGTTCGAGGCCAAGCAGCAGAAGGTCGCCGCGCTGGACGCCTACAAGGCGCAGCTCGAGCAGATGCAGCACTCCTTCGGCGACATGCTCAAGCAGCTGCCCAGCAAGAGCGAGGTGGCCAACCTGCTCAACGACATCTCGCAGACGCGCATCGCCAGCAGCCTCGAGGAAGAGCTGTTCCAGCCGCAGCCCGAAGTGCCCAAGGAGTTTTACGCCGAGATCCCCAACCGGATCGTGGTCACCGGCACTTACCACCAGATGGGCGCCTTCGTCAGCGGCGTGGCGGCGCTGCCGCGCATCGTCACCATCGACGAGGTCGAGATCGTGCCGGTGCCCGGCGTCGCCAAGGATCAGCTGCGGATGAGCGCGCTGGCCAAGACCTACCGTTACCTGACCGAAGGCGCTCCGGCCCCTGCCACGCCCGGAGGAGCGGCCAAATGAGCGCACAACTGAGCGGACTCAAACTGCGCCGCGGGGGGCTGCTGCTGGCGGCGGCGCTGCTTTGCGCATGCACCAGCGACATGGACGAGCTGCGCAAGTACTGCGCCGACGTGCGTGCGCGCAAGACCACGCATATCCCGGCGATACCGCCGATCAAGCAGTACGAGGCGTTCGCCTACGTCGCGGGCGATCGCCGCGATCCGTTCCTGCCATCGGCGGCCAAGACCGCGGGCCTGCAGCCGGACCTCAACCGCAACAAGGAACCGCTCGAGGAGTTCCCCCTGGATTCCCTCAAGCTGGTCGGCCTGATCAATTACAAGGGCGCCACGTATGCGCTGATCCGGGCGCCGGACGGGATCATCCATCGCGTGACCGTGGGCAACCACATGGGCCAGAACTTCGGCAGGATCACGCAGATCACACCGACCGAGGTGTCGCTGGTCGAAATCGTTGCTGACGGCTTTGGCAATTTCAAAGAACAACCTGCCAGCCTCGCGGCCGAATGAAATAGGGAGCGCGCAAAATGTTGAGCCAGATTCTGTTGGGGCGCCACGGGCGCCGTCGCATGCGGCCGGGAGCCGGCGCCGTCCGCTGGCTTGCGGCGGCATTGGCGCTGGCGGCGGTCAGCCTGGCCCCGGCGCGCGCCGACGGCACGCGCGCCCTCCAGTCGATCGACTTCGTCGCCTTGAACCGCGACAGCGTGATGCTGACCCTGACCCTGTCGGGGCCGGCGCCGCAGCCCGCGGTGTTCGCCATCGACAAGCCGGCGCGCCTGTCGATCGACCTGGTCGATACGCAGCTGGCGCTGTCGGAACGCTATCGCAAGATCAACGTCGGCCTGGTGCGGTCGGTGGCGGCGGCGCAGGGCCAGGGGCGCACCCGCGTGGTGGTGGAAATGGTGCAGCTGATGCCGCACACCGTCACCGTGCAGGGCAACAAGATCCTGGTGCAGCTCACCGGTGTCAGCGCGACGCCTTCGCAGCAGAGCGCCGCGGCGGCCGCCGGCGCCGGTGCCGCGCAGGTGATCTCCAACATCGACTTCCGCCGCGGCGACAAGGGCGAGGGCCGCGTGGTGGTGACGCTGTCCGACTCGCGCACCCCGGCCGACGTGCGCCAGGAAGGCGGCAATTACATCGCGCGCTTCAGGGGCGCGGCGCTGCCGGACCGCCTGCTCAAGCGCCTGGACGTGCTGGACTTCGCCACCCCGGTCAAATACGTCGACGCGCGCCGCCAGGGCAGCGACGTCGAGGTCGTAGTGACGCCTTCCACCGGCGCCGAATTCGAGCAGTTCGCCTACCAGTCGGGCGACCAGTTCATCGTCGAGCTGCAGCCGATGTCGCCGGAAAAGCTGGCGCAGCGCCAGCGCGAGCAGCCGACGTTCACCGGCGAGCACATCACGCTGTCGTTCCAGAGCGTGGACATCCGCTCGCTGCTGCAGATCATCGCCGACGTCGCCGGCACCAACATGGTGGTGAGCGACAGCGTGCAGGGCTCCATCGCCATGCGCCTGCAGAACGTGCCCTGGGACCAGGCGCTGGACATCATCCTGCGCACCAAGGGGCTGGGCATGCGCCGCCAGGGCAACGTCATGCTGGTGGCGCCGCTGGACGAAATCCAGGCGCGTGAAAAGCAGGAGCTCGACGTCGAGCGGCAGAAGGTGCAGCTTGCCCCGCTGCACTCGGAGCTGATCCAGGTCAACTACGCCAAGGCCAGCGACATCGGCGCGCTGATCCGCAACAAGACCAGCTCGATCCTGTCCGAGCGCGGCTCGGCGACGGTCGACGAGCGCACCAACACGCTGCTGGTGCTGGAAACCGCGGATCGGCTCAACGACATCCGTGCGCTGATCCAGCGGCTCGACGTGCCGGTGCGGCAGGTGCTGATCGAATCGCGCATCGTCGTGGCCACCGACAACTTCGAGCGCGACCTCGGCTCGCAGCTCGGCGTGACCCAGGTGAGCAAGAACGGCAGCAACGGCCTGGTCACCACCTCGGGCAGCAACACTTCGGTCAACCAGACGGTGACCCAGTTCCTCGGCAGCGGCACCTACGGCGTCGACACCAATGTCGCCGACCGCTACAACGTCAACCTGCCGGCGGCGCCGAGCTCCGGCAGCCCCGCCGGGCTGGCCCTGGCGCTGCTGGGCAACAACTTCCTGGTCGACCTGGAGCTGACCGCGCTGCAGCTGGAAGCCAAGGGCGAAGTGGTGTCCAGCCCGCGCGTGATCACCGCCAACGGCAAGCCGGCGCTGATCAAGTCCGGCGTGGAAATCCCCTACCAGGAATCGACCAGCAGCGGCGCCACCTCGGTGTCGTTCAAGGACGCGGTGCTGTCGCTCACCGCCACGCCGCAGATCACGCCGGACGGCCGCATCATCATGGACCTGATCGTCCACGACGACAGCGTCGGCTCCTTCGTGCCCACCGGGCAGGGCGGCAGCGTGCCCAGCATCAACACCCGCGAAGTGGACACGCAGGTGCTGGTGGACAACGGCCAGACCGTGGTGCTCGGCGGCGTCTACGAGCAGACGGTCAACCGCAACGCGACCAAGGTTCCGTTCCTGGGCGACATCCCGCTGCTCGGCTACCTGTTCCGCGAAACGCAGATCCAGGACCAGAAGCGCGAAGTGCTGGTGTTCATCACGCCCAAGATCGTCAGCGAGGGCCTCAAGGTCGAGTAGCGCGCAACGCCGCGCCGCCGCACCGGCGGCGCGGCGCCTGGCCGGGCTTTTTCCGGGCGCACCGGCGGACGATTGGTCGATGGTCTACTCCGGAAACATCTACCTGATTGGCCCGATGGGCGCGGGCAAGACCACCGTCGGCCGGCGGCTGGCGGAATCCCGCGGCATGCAGTTCGCCGACAGCGACCAGGAAGTCGAGGCGCGTTCCGGCGTCGATATCGCCTTCATTTTCGAGAAGGAAGGCGAAGCCGGGTTCCGCCGCCGCGAGCGGCTGGCGATCGCCGAGCTGACCCAGCGCAACAACCTGGTCCTGGCCACCGGCGGCGGCGCGGTGCTGGACCCGGACAGCCGCCGGTTGCTCGCCGCCCGCGGTTTCGTCGTCTACCTCCACGCCAGCATCGACCAGCAGGTCGCGCGCACCGACCGCGCCGATACCCGCCCGCTGTTGCAGAGCGGCAACCGCCGTGAGACGCTGGAACGATTACTGGGCATCCGCGACCCGCTCTACCGTGAAATCGCCGACCTCGTCCTCCACACCGACGGCCGCAACGCCCGCGCGCTCGCGCGGGAAATCGAAGATCATCTCGCCGCAGGCCCGGATGCCGGCTGAGGCCGCGCCGCGCGAGCTGCGCGTGGAGCTCGGCGAGCGCTCCTACCCGATCCGGATCGGCCCGCACGTGCTGGCCGACGCAGCCAGCTACCAGTCGCTGCGCGGGCGCCCGCTGCGCGTGGTGACCGACGCCAACGTGGCGGCGCTCTACCTGGAGCCGCTGCTGGCAACCCTGGGCCTGAGCGCCGCCGAAACCTTCGTGCTGCCACCCGGCGAGTCGAACAAGTCCTGGGCCAACGCCGAGCGCGTGCTCGACTGGCTGCTGGCCGCGCGGCTGCCGCGCGACGGCGTGCTGGTGGCGCTGGGGGGCGGCGTGGTGGGCGACCTCGCCGGGTTCTGCGCGGCGGTCTACCAGCGCGGCATCGACCTGGTGCAGGTGCCCACCACCCTGCTGGCGCAGGTCGATTCCAGCGTCGGCGGCAAGACCGCGGTCAACCACGCGCGCGGCAAGAACATGATCGGCGCGTTTCACCAGCCGCGCCTGGTGGTGGCCGACACGGCGGTGCTGGGCTCGCTGCCGCCGCGCGAGCTGGCCGCCGGGCTGGCCGAGGTGATCAAGTGCGGCCTGCTCGGCGACGCGCCGCTGTTCGCACGGCTGGAGCGCGAGATGGAGCGGCTGGTCGGCCTGGACCCGGAGGCGGTGGCCGAAGCGGTGGAGCGCTGCTGCCTGCTCAAGTCGCGCATCGTCGCCGCCGACGAGCGCGAATCGATGGACGGCGGCGGCCCGCGCGCGCTGCTCAACCTGGGCCACACCTTCGGCCACGCGGTGGAAACCCATACCGGCTACACGCAATGGCTGCACGGCGAGGCGGTCGGGCTGGGGCTGTGCATGGCGGCCGACCTGTCGGCCCGCCTGGGCTGGCTGGCGCGGTCCGACGCCGACCGCGCCGTCGCGCTGGTGCGGCGCGCCGGACTGCCGGTGAAGCCGCCGCCCGGGATGACGCCGGCACATTTCCGCGAGCTGATGGCGCGCGACAAGAAGGTCGCCGGCGGACGCATCCGCCTGGTGCTGCTGCGCGCCATCGGCGAGGCCGCGATGACGGCGGACTTCGACCCGGCCCAGCTCGAACAGACGCTGCTGGCGTTCTGCGCGGCGGCCCCGGCGCCGTGATGCTGGCGCCGTACGCCTGCGCGCCGGCAAACTCGCGCGGGCGCCTGTATCCGGAAGCCGCGCCGGAGCATCGCAGCGAATACCAGCGCGACCGCGACCGCATCGTCCACTCGGCCGCCTTCCGGCGCCTCGAGTACAAGACCCAGGTGTTCATCAACCACGAGGGCGACCTGTTCCGCACGCGCCTGACGCATTCGCTGGAAGTGGCGCAGATCGCGCGCACGGTGGCGCGCTCGCTGGCCCTCAACGAAGACCTGGCCGAGGCCATCGCCCTGGCGCACGACCTCGGCCACACGCCGTTCGGCCACGCCGGCCAGGATGCGCTCAACGCCTGCATGCGCCCCTACGGCGGCTTCGAGCACAACGCGCAGTCGCTGCGCGTGGTCGACGACCTGGAGGACAAGTACGCCGAGTTCCGCGGGCTGAACCTGACCTTCGAGACCCGCGAAGGCATCCTCAAGCACTGCTCGCTGCGGCGCGCGCGCCAGCTCGGCGAAGTCGGCCAACGCTTCCTCAAGAAACGGCAGCCGTCGCTGGAAGCGCAGCTGGCCAACGTCGCCGACGAGATCGCCTACAACAACCACGACGTCGACGACGGCCTGCGCGCACGGCTGCTGACCGTCGAGTCGCTGTGCGAGGTGCCGCTGTTCGCGCGCCACCACGCCGACGTGCTGGAGCACTACAGCGGGTTGTCGCCCAAGCAGGTGCGGCACGAAACCATCCGGCGCATGATCAACGCGCTGGTGTCGGATCTCACGCAGACAACGCAGGCACGCCTGCGCAAGCTCGGGCCCGCCGACGTCGACGCGGTGCGCGCACAGCCCGCCCCCCTGGTCGGCTTTTCCGAGCGCATGCGCGCGCAGAGCCTGGAGCTGAAAGGCTTTCTGCGCGACAATCTGTACCGTCACCATCAGGTGCACCGCATGATGTTCAAGGCCAAGCGGGTGGTGCACGACCTGTTTTCAGCGCTGTCCTCGGACCTGCGCCTGCTGCCGCCCGAGTTCTTCGACCAGGCGGAAGCCGCCGGCCGCGGCGACGGCGCCGCCGCACGGGCGCGCGTGGTGGCCGACTACGTCGCCGGCATGACCGACCGTTACGCGCTCGACGAGCACGAGCGCCTCTACCAGCCGCGGCGATTGCGATGATGAAAGCCCTCCGATTCGAACGTGTCGGCAGCCTCGAGGCGCTGCGGCTGGAGCTGGTGCCGGCGCCACACGCGCAGTTCGGCGAAGTGGTGATCGAAGTGCGCGCGGCGGGCGTCAATCCCGGCGACGTGATGGGGGTGCTCGGGCGCATGCCCTATGCCACGCTGGCGCGCACCCCGGGCCGCGACTTCGCCGGCGTGGTCGTCGAAGGTCCGCCGGAACTGATCGGCGAGGCGGTATGGGGCACCGGCAAGGAGTTCGGCCATGCGCGCGACGGCAGCCATGCGCAGCGCATCGTCGCGCCGCTCGACGGCATCGCGCCCAAGCCGGCCGGCCTGTCGTTCGCCCAGGCGGCCGCCTGCGGCGTGCCCTACACCACCGCCTGGGACGCCCTGGAGCGCACCCGCCAGGAAGCCGGCGACGGCGTGCTGGTGATCGGCGCCGCCGGCGCGGTCGGGCGCGCGGCGCTGGCGCTGGCGCGCTGGCGCGGCGCCCAGGTGGTGGGCGCGGTGCGGCGGCCGCAGCAGGCCCAGGCACTGGCCGCGGAGGGCATCGAGACGATCCTCCTGGACGGCGCAATCGACCTGGAGTCGGCGGTGCGGCGGCATTTTCCGGCGGGCGCGGACGTGGTGCTGGACGCCACCGGCGCCTGGCTGGCGCAGTCGGTGACGGCGCTGGCCGATTTCGGGCGGCTGGCGGTGATCGCCGCGCCGGCCGACGGCCTGTCGGAGCTGCCGCAGCGCGAGCTGTACCGGCGCGGCGCGGGCATCGTCGGCGTCAATTCGCTGCTTTACGGCTGCCGCACCTGCGCGCAGATGCTGGACCGGTTCAGCGTGGCCTTCGCCACCGGCCTGCTGCCGCTGCCGCCAGCGCCGGAGGAGCGGCCGCTGGATGCCGCGCTGGGCGCCTACCGCGACGTCGCCCAGCGCGTCGCCGGCAAGATCGTCCTGGTCAACACCGCCTGACACTCCGCCGTGCTCGGCCGGCGCGCTTGCGGTGAATTGACGGACCATTCTTTGCATCTATAATGCTGTGTTGCGCTGCGGCAGACGATGGCTGCCGCAAAGCCTGCCGCTCAAGTCCCGCCCGGGCCCTTGAAGGGCCGTTCGAAATCAAGGCCAGCACACACGGCAGGATGGCGCGCCGCCGCCAACGGCGCCAACCAGACAACCGAGACGCGTCATGAACCATTCCACACAGCAGCCGCCGCACCGCCTCCCGGGCCTCTACGACGAGGCGTTCGAGCGCGACAGTTGCGGATTCGGGCTGATCGCCCAGATGGACGGCGAGGCCAGCCATGCGCTGGTGGAGACCGCCATCCGCGCGCTGGGCCGCATGACCCACCGCGGCGCCATTGCCGCCGACGGCAAGACCGGCGACGGCTGCGGCCTGCTGATGAAGAAGCCGGACCGCTTCCTGCGCGCCAAGGCCGCCGAGCTCAAGTTCAAGCTGGGCGAGAACTACTGCGCGGGCAATATCTTCCTGCCGCGCGACCCGGCGGCCGCCGCGCGCGCGCGCCAGGTGCTGGACGAATCCTGCACCCACCACGAACTCAAGCTGGTCGGCTGGCGCGAACTGCCGATCGACGCCGACGCCTGCGGGGCGGAAGCGCTGAAGACCCTGCCGCGCTTCGAGCAGGCCTTCATCGTGCCGCCGGCCGGCACCGACAAGATCACCTTCGAGCTGATGCTGTTCAAGGCGCGCCGCCGCGCCGAGAAGATCCTGGCCGCGCAGGGCGACACCGAGTTCTATGTCACCCACCTGTCGTGCCGGGTGATCGTCTACAAGGGCCTGGTGATGCCGGCCTACCTGCCGGTGCTGTACCAGGACCTGAAGGACCCGCGGCTGGAAAGCTCGATCTGCGTGTTCCACCAGCGCTTCTCCACCAACACCCTGCCGCAGTGGCGGCTGGCGCACCCGTTCCGCTTCCTGGCCCACAACGGCGAGATCAACACGATCTCCGGCAACCGCATGTGGGCGCAGGCGCGCCGCAACAAGTTCCAGTGCAAGGACCTGCCGGACATCGACGAGATCACGCCGCTGGTGTCGATGAGCGGCTCGGACTCGCAGAGCCTGGACAACATGCTGGAGGTGCTGCTGGCCGGCGGCATGGACCTGTTCGCGGCCATGCGCGCGCTGATCCCGCCGGCCTGGCAGAACGTCGAGAGCCTCGACGCCGACGTGCGCGCGTTCTACGAGTTCAACTCGCTGCAGATGGAACCCTGGGACGGGCCCGCCGGCATCGTGCTGACCGACGGCCGCTACGCCGCCTGCGCCACCGACCGCAACGGCCTGCGGCCGACCCGCTACGTGATCACGCGCGACCGCATGATCACCCTGGCCTCGGAAATCGGCGTCACCGAAGTGGCGCCGGAAGATGTGGTCGAGAAGGGGCGCCTGCGGCCGGGCCAGATGCTCGCCATCGACACCGAGTCGGGCACCGTGCTGCGGCCGATGGACATCGACCGCATGCTGGCCGCGCGCCAGCCGTACAAGCAGTGGCTCAAGCGCAACCTGCGCCGGCTGGAATCCTCGCTGCACGACGACCCGTCGGCGCTGGACCGCCTGCACCCGGAAAGCGTGGCGGTGTACCAGAAGCTGTTCCAGCTCAGCCGCGAGGAGCGCCTGGAGGTGCTGCGCGTGCTGGCCGAGAGCGGCCAGGAAACCGTCGGCTCGATGGGCGACGACACGCCGTTCGCGGTGCTGTCGCGCAAGACGCGCTCGCTCTACGACTATTTCCGCCAGCAGTTCGCCCAGGTCACCAACCCGCCGATCGACCCGCTGCGCGAGCAGATCGTGATGTCGCTGGAGTGCTCGCTGGGCGCCGAGCGCGGCATGTTCGAGGAAACCCCCGAGCGCGCCGCGCGGCTGCTGGTGGAGTCGCCGGTGCTGTCGGAGGCCAAGTTCCGCAAGCTGCTGTCGCTGGGCGAGGAAGGCTACCCGCACACCGTCATCGACCTGAACTACGAGCCCGCGGTGGGCCTGGCCGCGGCCTTGAAGGGCATCTGCGACCGCGCCGTGGAAGCGGTGCGCGCCGGCACCGTGGTGCTGGTGCTGTCGGACCGCAACATCGCGCGCGAGCGCCTGCCGGTGCACGCGCTGCTGGCGGTGGGCGCCATCCAGCACCGCCTGATCGAGGCCGGCCTGCGCTGCGACTGCAACCTGATCGTCGAGACCGCCACCGCGCGCGACCCGCACCAGTTCGCCTGCCTGGTGGGCTACGGCGCGTCCTGCGTCTATCCCTACCTGTCGTACGCCACGCTGTACGAGATGGCGCGCAGCGGCGAAATCCGCAACAAGGCGCCGGAGGAGCTGGCGGCGACCTACCGCAAGGGCATCAGCAAGGGCCTGTACAAGATCATGTCGAAGATGGGGATCAGCACGATCTCCAGCTACCGCGGCTCGCAGCTGTTCGAGATCGTCGGCCTGCACGACGAGGTGGTGGACGACTGCTTCCGCGGCACGCCCAGCCGCATCCAGGGCGCCGGCTACGCCGAGCTGCAGGCCGAGCAGACCCAGCTCGCCCTGTCGGCCTGGACCGCGCGCAAGCCGGTGCCGCAGGGCGGCCTGTACCGCTACGTGCAGAACGAGGAATACCACGCCTACCACCCGGACGTGATCAACGCGCTGCACCTGGCGGTGCGTTCCGGCGACTACGCCGACTACGAGCGCTACGCGGCGATCGTCAACGGGCGCCCGGTGTCGATGCTGCGCGACCTGTTCGAGCTCAGCGGCGCGCTCGCGCCGATCCCGCTCGACGAGGTCGAGCCGGTCGACAGCATCCTCAAGCGCTTCGACTCGGCGGGCATGTCGCTGGGCGCGCTGTCGCCGGAAGCGCACGAGGCCCTGGCCATCGCCATGAACCGCCTCGGCGGCCGCTCCAACAGCGGCGAGGGCGGCGAGGACCCGGTGCGCTACCGCACCGAGAAGATGTCGAAGATCAAGCAGGTGGCCTCGGGCCGCTTCGGCGTGACGCCGGAGTACCTGATCAACGCCGAGGTGCTGCAGATCAAGGTGGCGCAGGGCGCCAAGCCCGGCGAGGGCGGCCAGCTGCCGGGCGACAAGGTCAACGAGATGATCGCGCGGCTGCGCTATGCCCGCCCCGGCGTGGCGCTGATCTCGCCGCCGCCGCACCACGACATCTACTCCATCGAGGACCTGGCGCAGCTGATCTTCGACCTGAAGCAGATCAACCCGCAGGCGCTGGTGTCGGTCAAGCTGGTGTCCGGCCCCGGCGTGGGCACCATCGCCGCCGGCGTGGCCAAGGCCTACGCCGACCTCATCACCATTTCCGGCTACGACGGCGGCACCGGCGCTTCGCCGCTGACCTCGGTCAAGTACGCCGGCACGCCGTGGGAGCTGGGACTGGCGGAAACCCACCAGACGCTGCGCCTGAACGGCCTGCGCGACAAGGTGCGGGTGCAGACCGACGGCGGCCTGAAGACCGGGCTGGACGTGGTCAAGGCCGCCATCCTGGGCGCCGAGAGCTTCGGCTTCGGCACCGCGCCGATGGTGGCGCTGGGCTGCAAGTACCTGCGCATCTGCCACCTCAACAACTGCGCCACCGGCGTGGCCACGCAGAACGACGTGCTGCGCAAGGAGCACTTCGTCGGCCTGCCGGAAATGGCGATGAACTATTTCCGCTTCGTCGCCGAGGAAACCCGCCGCTGGCTGGCGCGCCTGGGCGTGCGCAGCCTGGCCGAGCTGATCGGCCGCACCGACCTGCTGCGCATCGCGCCGGGCCAGACCGACAAGCAGCGCCGGCTGGACCTGTCGCCGATCCTGTCGGCTGCGGGCATGGCCGGCAGCGCGCCGCAGTTCTGCACCAGCTCCAACCCGCCGCACGACCGCGGCGAGCTGGCCGAGCGCATGGTGCGCGACACGCTGCCAGCGATCGAGGGCAAGGCCGGCGGCGTGTTCGAGTACGCGGTCGACAACACCAAGCGCTCCATCGGCGCGCGCGTGTCCGGCGAGATCGCGCGCCGCCACGGCAGCCTGGGCATGTCGGACGCGCCGATCACGCTCAAGCTGCGCGGCGCCGCCGGCCAGTCGTTCGGCGTATGGAACGCCGGCGGCCTGCACCTGGAGCTGGAAGGCGAGGCCAACGACTACGTCGGCAAGGGCATGGCCGGCGGCCGCATCGTCATCCGCCCGCCGCGCGGCTCGCGCTTCCAGACCAAGGACACGGTGATCATCGGCAACACCTGCCTGTACGGCGCCACCGGCGGCACGCTGTACGCGGCCGGCACCGCCGGCGAGCGCTTCGGCGTGCGCAACTCCGGCGCGCTGGCGGTGGTCGAGGGCGTCGGCGACCACGGCTGCGAATACATGACCGGCGGCGTGGTTGCCGTGCTGGGCCGGGTCGGCGTCAACTTCGGCGCCGGCATGACCGGCGGCTTCGCCTACGTGCTGGACGAGCGGCGCGTGCTGGTGGACCGCTACAACCACGAGCTGATCGACATCCACCGCATCGTCGCCGAGCACATGGAAGGCCACCGCCATTACCTGCTGCAGCTCATCACCGACTACGCCGCCTCCACCGGCAGCGAGTGGGGCCAGGAGATCGTCGACAACTTCCGCGACTACGTCGGCAAGTTCTGGCTGGCCAAGCCCAAGGCGGCCGACATCGGCTCGCTGCTGGCGATGATCAGGGCGGCCGCATGAAGCCGGGAATGGAAAATCGGGAATCGGGAATCGCAAAAACGGTTCGCCGCTTGTTTGCGATCCTCCGTTCTCCCGGCGTTAAAACGGTTCGCGGTTTCCTTACGATTCCCCATTCCCAACTCCCGATTCCCGGCATTTAAGAGATGGCTGCCAAGAACGTGATGCAGTTCCTGGATCTTCCGCGCCAGGACCCCACCAAGGCCGCGGTGGAGATCCGCCTGCACGATTTCCGCGAGATCTACGGCCAGTTCAAGCCCGACCAGGCGGCCGCGCAGGCCGGCCGCTGCCTGGACTGCGGCAACCCGTATTGCGAGTGGAAGTGCCCGGTGCACAACTACATCCCGAACTGGCTGCGGCTGGTGCAGGAAGGCAACCTGTTCGAGGCCGCCGAGCTGTCGCACCAGACCAACTCGCTGCCCGAGATCTGCGGCCGCATCTGCCCGCAGGACCGCCTGTGCGAGGGCGCCTGCACGCTGGAGGACGGCTTCGGCGCCGTCACCATCGGCAACATCGAGAAGTACATCACCGACGAGGCGGTGCGCCAGGGCTGGCGTCCCGACATGTCGGCGGTGGTGGCCACCGGCAAGCGCGTGGCGGTGGTCGGCGCCGGTCCCGCCGGGCTGGGCTGCGCCGACGTGCTGGTGCGCAACGGCGTCAAGCCGGTGGTGTTCGACCGCCACCGTGAAGTCGGCGGCCTGCTGACCTTCGGCATCCCGCCGTTCAAGCTGGAAAAGGAAGTGGTGCGCACGCGCCGCGAGATCCTCGAAGGCATGGGCGTGGAGTTCCGGCTCAACACCGACATCGGCCGCGACCTGCCGTTCCAGGCGCTGCTGGACGAGTACGACGCGGTGTTCCTGGGCATGGGCGCCTACACCGCCATGAGCGGCGGCTTCGCCGGCGAAAACCTGAGCGGCGTGGTGCAGGCGCTGCCGTTCCTGGTCGCCAACGTCAACCGCGTCATGGGCATCGAATCGGACCCGTCGCACTTCATCGACATGCGCGGCCAGCGGGTGGTGGTGCTGGGCGGCGGCGACACCGCGATGGACTGCAACCGCACCAGCGTGCGCCAGCAGGCCAGCCGCGTCACCTGCGTGTACCGCCGCGACGAGGCCAACATGCCCGGCTCGCGCCGCGAGGTGGCCAACGCCAAGGAGGAAGGCGTGCGCTTCCTGTTCAACCGCCAGCCGGTGGAGATCGTCGGCCAGGGCAAGGTCGAGGGCGTGCGCCTGGTGGAGACGCGCCTGGGCGCGCCCGACGCCAAGGGCCGCCGTCAGTTCGAGGTGGTGGCCGGCTCCGAGGAAGTGCTGCCGGCGGACCGCGTCATCATCGCCTTCGGCTTCCGCCCCAGCCCCGAGCCCTGGTTCAAGGATTTCGGCATCGGCCTGCTCAACGACGGCCGGGTGGACACCTCCGAGCAGCGGCAGTTCCGCACCAGCAACCCCAAGGTATTCGCCGGCGGCGACATGGTGCGCGGCTCGGACCTGGTGGTCACCGCGGTCTACGAAGGGCGCCAGGCGGCCCAGGGCATCCTGGATTATCTCGGCGTCTGACCGCGGCGTCAGCCGATCCCGAGCGGGTCGGCGCTGCCACGTGCACGAAACGGCCCGCTTGCGCGGGCCGTTTTTCGTTTGGCTTGCCGGTTTCGCCGCCGCGGCGCCGGCGGTGATCCCGTGGTTTGATGCAGATCAATTCTTCGCGTGATATTTCTCACGTAATGTCGGTCGTCGGCGCATGCCGGCCATGCACTATGGAACCGCTGTCTTGACCGCGACCACGCGCAGGGAGCTCGACGGGCCCGCCGAGCTCGCCAGGAGCCGCCGCCAAGCTGCGGCACGGCGGCCGCGCCGTGGCTGACGTGACCCTGGCCCTGGCGATCCACCTGCTCGCGGTGGTGGTGTGGATCGGCGGCGTGGCCATGGTGACGACGGTGCTGCTGCCGGCGGTGCAAAGCTTCAAGAGCGCGGCCGAGCGCATCGCGTTCTTCGAGAGCATCGAGCGCCGCTTCGCCCGCCAGGCCCGGGTGGCCACCGTGCTTGCCGGCGCCAGCGGCTTTTACATGGTGCAGCGGCTGCACTTCTGGCCGCTGTTTGCGGGCGCCCGTTACTGGTGGCTCGGCGCGATGGTGCTGCTGTGGCTGCTGTTCACCTTGATGCTGTTCGTGGCCGAGCCGCTGTTTCTCGACCGCTGGTTCCGGCAGCGCGCGCAGCGCGATCCCGAGGGCACGTTCCGGCTCGTGCAGCGCCTGCACCGGGTGCTGCTGGCGCTGAGCCTGGCGACGGTCGCCGGCGCCGTGGCCGGCAGTCACGGCCTGTCTTTGTTCAATTGATCGCAACAGGATTTGAGGAGCGTGTCATGAAAATGCCGATGCGGCTGCTGATGCTGGCGAGCCTGTGCGCCGCCTGCTGGACATCCGGCGTGTCAGCCAATCCGCCCGGTGCTGGCGCGAAGGTGCCGGGCGACTTCGGCCCGCCGCACGGCGAGCCGATCCATGCCGAACTCACCAGTCCACCGCAGGTGCCGCCGCCGATCCACCGCAACTATCCGGCCAAGGTGATCGTGGAACTCGAGGTGCGCGAGGTCGAAAAGGAAATCTCCGAAGGCGTCAGCTACACCTTCTGGACTTTCGGCGGCACCGTGCCCGGCAGCTTCATCCGCGTGCGCCAGGGCGACACGGTGGAGTTCCACCTGAAGAACTACCCCGACAACAAGATGCCGCACAACATCGACCTGCACGGCGTCACCGGGCCGGGCGGCGGCGCGGCGTCGAGCTTCACCGCGCCCGGGCACGAGTCGCAGTTCACCTTCAAGGCGCTCAACCAGGGCATCTACGTCTACCACTGCGCCACCGCGCCGGTGGGCATGCACGTCGCCAACGGCATGTACGGGCTGATGCTGGTGGAGCCGCCCGAAGGCATGAAGGCGGTGGACCACGAGTATTACGTGATGCAGGGCGACTTCTACACGGTGGGCAAGTACCGCGAGCACGGCCACCAGGACTTCGACATGCAAAGAGCGATCGACGAGAAGCCCACCTACGTGCTGTTCAACGGCTCCGAAGGCGCCCTGGTGGGCGAGCACGCGCTGAAGGCCAAGGTGGGCCAGACGGTGCGCCTGTTCGTCGGCAACGGCGGCCCCAACCTGGTGAGCAGCTTCCACGTCATCGGCGAGATCTTCGACCGCGTGCGCTACGAGGGCGGCGTGCACGAGCAGGAGAACGTGCAGACCACGCTGATCCCGGCCGGCGGCGCTGCGATCGTCGAGTTCCACCTCGACGTGCCCGGCAGCTACGTGATGGTGGACCATTCGATCTTCCGCGCGTTCAACAAGGGCGCCCTGGCGGTGCTCAAAGCCGAGGGGCCGGAGAACAAGTCGATCTATTCGGGCAAGGAGGTGGACTCGGTCTATCTCGGCGACAAGGCGGCGAGCCCGGCGCCGGTGGCGGAAGCGCGCGCCGCCGAGGCCAGCGGCACCCTCACCAAGGAGCAGCAGATCAAGGCCGGCGAGGCGCGCTTCACCGGCACCTGCTCGGTCTGCCACCAGGCCAACGGCCAGGGCCTGCCCAACGTGTTCCCGCCGCTGGCGGGCTCCGACTTCCTGATGGCGGACAAGCGGCGCGCCATCGGCATCGTGCTCAACGGCCTGACCGGACCGGTGACGGTGAACGGCAACGGCTTCAACTCGGTAATGCCGCCGATGAGCCAGCTCAACGACGACGAGCTGGCCAACATTCTCACCTTCGTGCGCAACAGCTGGGGCAACAGCGGCGACGCGGTGAGCGCGGCCGAGGTGCAGGAGCTGCGCGCCTCGACCAAGCGGCCCGAGGGCGCGGCGCACTGATGAAGCGCCGTACCGCAGGGCTGGCGGCGCTGGCCTTGATGGCCCTCGCCGCTGCTGCGGCAGCCGCGGACACGCAGGACAACCCCTACCTGCCGGTCGACGGCGCGGATTTCCGCTCCGCGCTGTCCCCATCCGGAACCGGAGCCGGAACCGGAACCGGAACCGGAACCGGCACGGTGCACGTGGCCGGCTTCCTGCTGCAACGCCACCCGGTGACCAACGCCGAGTTCCTCGCCTTCGTCGCGCGCCACCCGGAGTGGCGGCGCGGCGCGGCGGCGCCGCTGCTGGCCGATGCCGACTATCTCGGCCACTGGCAGGCGCCGGACGCGCTGGGCCCCGCCGCACCGCCGCGGCAGCCGGCGACCCGCGTCAGCTGGTTCGCCGCCGAAGCCTATTGCGAGGCGCAGGGCGCGCGGCTGCCGGCCTGGCACGAGTGGGAGCTGGCCGCGGCTGCCAGCCGCACCGTACGGGACGCGCGCGCCGATCCCGCCTGGCGCCAGCAGATCCTGGACTGGTATGCGCGTCCGGCCGGCCAGCCGCTGCCGGCGGTGGAATCGTCGGCGCCGGACGTCTACGGCCTCTACGACCTGCACGGCCTGGTCTGGGAATGGGTGCTCGACGCCAACTCGCTGATGGGCAGCGACGAAGCGCAGAAGTTCTGCGGCGGCGGCGCGCTGAGCGTGAGCCAGAAAGAGAACTTCGCGGTGCTGATGCGGGTGGCGATGCTGAGCAGCCTGCGCGCCAGGGATACCGGCCACGCGCTGGGCTTCCGCTGCGCCCGCGACCTTGCGGAGCCGCCGCAGTGAAGTGGCGCGCAGCCGCAGCATGCGTCGCGCTGGCCCTGGCTGCTGCGGGTGCGGCCGAGCCGCTGCCGCCCGATTCGGCCTACCAGCTGCAGGCGGCGCTGGTCACGCAGTCGGGTGCGGCGGCGCAGCTGGATCTCTATCGCGGCCAGCCGGTGCTGGTCGCCATGTTCTACGGCAGCTGCCCGGCGGCCTGCCCGATGCTGATCACCGGCATCCAGACCTACGAGGGGCACCTGGAAGGGCCGGCGCGCGCGCGCCTGCGGGTGCTGCTGGTCAGCTTCGACGCTGCACGCGACACCCCGGCGGCGCTGAGCGCGCTGGCGCGCCTGCACCGTGCCGACCCGACCCGCTGGACCTTTGCCGCGGCCGCCGAGCCCGGCGCCCGCAAGATCGCCGCGCTGCTCGGCGTGCAGTACCGGCGCCAGCCGGACGGCGGCTTCGACCACAGCCTGCTGATCACGCTGCTCGACGGCGACGGACGCATCCTCGCCAGCACCTCGAAGGTGGTCGGCGACGACGCTTTCCTGGCCCGGCTGCGAGCGGCCACGACCCAGCCTGTTCCGCATGGGTCCGATCGCTGAGGGGCCGGCACCCACCACTCCCGGCAGCGCCGCTGCGGCCTAACGCAGCCGCCTTGAGAACCGGGACTTGCGCTCGCGCCGCGATTCCTCCTCGTGCACCTGGCGGGCGGGCTTGAGCAGGTCGCTGCGGCTGACGATGCCGACCAGCAGCCGCGAACCCGCCGATTCCACCACCGGCAGCCGCTCGAGTCCTTCGGCGGCCATGCGCGAGGCGACGGCCCGGCAGGTTTCGGTAGGCAGTGCGCAGGCCAGGGCGCGCTCGCCGACCAGCCCGGAGATCGCCCGGCCGAGAGCTTCGGCGGCGAGGTTCTGCAGGTCCGCGCGGCTCACCACGCCGAGCAGCCTGCCGCCGTCGGTCACCGGGTAGGCGCGGTGCGCCTGGCCGGGCCCGAAATACTGCGCCAGCACGGCGGCGGCCGGCATGCTGCCGGGGATCGCGACGACGGCTGCGGTCATCACTTCTTCGACGAAGTGCCGCTCGAGCGGATCCACGCCGTATTCGCGATAGACGTGCCGGCCGCGCCGGGCGATCTTTTCGGTGAGGATGGAACGCGGCATCACCGTCACGGTGAAGCCGTAGGCGACGATGCAGGCCAGCATCGCCGGTACCAGGGCGGCGACGTCGTCGGTCAGCTCGAACGCGAACATCACCGCCATCAGCGGCGCGCGCATGGTGCCGCCGAGCGTGGCGGCCATGCAAACCAGTGCCCAAAGTCCCGGATCGCCGCCCGGCAGCCAGGCACCGATGAGGCGGCCGAGGCCGGCGCCGATCATCAGCAGCGGCGCCAGCACGCCGCCGGAGGTGCCGGAGCCGAGCGCGACGGTCCAGATCGCCGCCTTGGCACCCAGCAGGCCGAGCACGCCGGCCGCCGCGGCCGGCCGCTGCAACAGGTCGCCGATGACGTCGTAACCGACGCCGAGGGCCCTGGGCTGCAGCAGGCCGCCGAGGCCGACGAACAGGCCGCCGATGGCCGGCCACCACATCCAGTGAACGCGCAGGCGTCCGAACCAGTCCTCGACCCGGTAGAGCGCCAGCGTCATCGCGGCCGACAGCAGGCCGGCGGCGAGGCCGGCCACCACGCACGACGCGAACGCCACCGCCGAAGGCGCCGCGCTGGCCAGCGGGAACAGCGGCCCGGCATCGGCCCAGAGCGGCCGCAGGAACGCGGCCACGGCGCAGGCCAGGGCCACCGGCAGCAGACTGCGCGGACGCAGCTCGAACAACAGCAACTCCACCGCCAGCAGGATCGCCGCCAGCGGCGTACCGAACACGGCGGTCATTCCGGCGCAAGCCCCGGCGACCAGCAGCGCCTTGCGCTCCGCCGCGCTCAGGTGGAAAGCCTGCGCCAGCAGCGAGGCGGCCGCCCCGCCGGTCATGATGATCGGACCTTCGGCGCCGAACGGCCCGCCGCTGCCGATGGCGATCGCGGACGACAGCGGCTTCAACAGCGCCACCTTCGCCGACATGCGGCTCTGGCCGAACAGGATCGCTTCGAGCGCTTCCGGGATACCGTGGCCGCGCACCTTTTCGCTGCCGTAACGGGCCACCAGCCCCACCAGGAGCCCGCCCAGAGCCGGCACCGCGACCACCCACGCGCCCAGGTGGTGCGCGGCCGGCGAGACGTAGGCGAGCGACAGGCGCTGGAAGAAGAACAGGTTGGTGAACAGGCGGATTCCCGCCAGCAGCAGGCAGGCGCCCGCCGTGCTGATGACCCCGACCGGCAGCGCCAGCAGCGAAAGCATGCCCAGGCGGCCGCCGGCCGAGAAATCGCGCCGATGCGCGGTTCGCCGGTTGTCTGGCAGGTGCGGTGCGGGCAATGGCGGCGCCGCTCAGGCGGCAGGCGGCTGGTTGATCTGCGCGATGCGGAATGTCTGCCGCAGCGTGCGCAACTCGTCCTTGTGCTGCGCAGCCACCCGCCGCAGCAATTGCCGCCCCTGCGGCGTGAGGTGGATTTCCACCTGCCGCGCGTCGGTGCGGCTGCGCTTCTTGGCGACCAGGCCCTTGGCTTGGCAGCGCTGCACCAGTGCAACCGTCCCGTGCGGACTGGCCTGCAGGCGCTCCGCCAATTCGCCGACGGTCGCCCATTCGCGGCCGGCGGCGCCGCGCACGTGCAGCAGCAGCAGGTATTGCACCGGCGTCAGCCCCGCGGCGCGCGCGGCGGCCTCGCTGAAGCGCAGGAACCGCGCCAACCGGAAACGGAAGTCGGACAGCGCGATGTAGTCTTGCTTGGAAACCACGGAAAGATGCCGGCAGGCCCGGCGGTAATTATATCATGTTGTGATATATCGACAGGCGACCCCGCGGCTGGCACGCTGCACGCCGGATTCAGCGCGTTTGCCAGAACCCGCCGCCGCGGCTCGCCTGCGCCATCAGAACGCCCAGCGGAGAACCCGCCTGCGCCAGGCCCAGGACCTTGCCGTACGCCAGCATCGCCAGGCGACCGCGCCGGTGCGGCGCCAGTTGCAGGCCGCCGTGGAGCGGCACTTCGACCGGGTTCCAGCGTGTCTTGGAAACGTCGTTGCCGGTCGACAGGTTGACCGTTTGCAGGCCCTGCGCGATCGCCCAGCGGATCGTTTCGGCCAGCAAGGTCGTCGCCACGCTGTAACCGGCCCACGCCGGGTCGTAGCCGGAGTAGTACAGGTACAGCTCGGACCCCAGAACGAAGCCCATCCGCGTGGCGACGACTGCGCCGCTCACGTGAAGCTGGAACATGCGCAGTTGGCCGCGAGCGGCCATCTGCGCCGCGTACTCGGCCAGGAACATGCGGCTGCGCGGCGCGCGGAACACGTCCGCGTGGCGCACTTGCGCCGCGCAGGACGCGCGCGCGGTGTGCAGCTGCCACAGTCGCTCCAGCGCTGCGGCCAGATCTTCGGCGCGCGCGACGACGCGCAGCTCGAATCCGTAGCCGTCGCGCTTGAGCGAGTTATAGCACTTGCGCAGGGACTCCTTGATGTTGCGGCGCAGGCCGGCCCTGAATTCCTCCCAGCTCGCGGGCAGCGGCAGGTAGTAGTCGGGCTCGTTGCGGTGCAGCCGCCGCAGCGCAGCGGTCGCCGCCGGCGGCGGCACATCGCCGCGCAGACCGCACCAGCGCACCCAGTCCCATTCTCCGGCCTGCGCCAGCAAGTGCCGCGACAGCGCCGTCACCACGGCGGCCTGGTCCCGGGGGCGGCAGACCAGCCCGCGGATCTCGGTCAGATTCGGGTCGGCGCCGAAAAACTGCGCCACCCGGATCTGGAAAGGTCCAACGGCCGGCCGACGCGTCAGCATCATCGGGGCCACCGCGACCAGGTGTTTCATCGGATCCCGCAGCACGTGAACGAACAGATCGTCGCGCACCGCACGGCGGCGCTCGCGGAAATGCTTCCACCAAAGGATGTTCCAAAGAGCGCCGGCGAAGGGTACGCGCGGCGACAGTTCAGCGGCCAGCGCATCCCACTCGGGCGCCAATGCCTCCAACGATCCGATGTCGGAGATCCGTTCGATACTCAGTGCCAATGGAGTTGCCCGTAAGCTGCGCGCACTGCGCAACAAGGCCGGGCCCCGTGCCCGTGCATGCGCTCCCTGCGCGTCACATCTCAAAACTTTTTAGATACTCTCACATCTGCACGCGCCCGGCATTGATTCATGTCAATTCGTCAGCCGCGTTTCCGGGCTCCCGGCGGCCTACTGCGTCGCCGCGCGAACCGCCACCCATGCGGCCGCGCGTCTCGATGGTCAGTCCCTGAAGTTCTCGAACTGCAGCGGCAGCTCGAATTCGGCCTTGCGCAGCAGCGCGATGGCGAGCTGCAGGTCGTCGCGCTTCTTGCCGTTGACCCGCAGCTTGTCGCCGTTGATCTGCGCGTCGACCTTGAGCTTGGACTCCTTGAGCCTGGCGACGATCTTCTTGGCCAGCGGCTGCTCGATACCCTGCTTGACGGTGATCTTCTGCCGCGCCTCGGCGAGGTTGCTTTCCGGCTCGGCCAGGTCCAGGCAGCGCAGGTCGATGCCGCGCGCGGCCAGGCGCCGGCGCAGGATGTCCAGCAGCTGGGTGAGCTGGTATTCGCTGGGGGCGAACTGCGTGATGACGAAGCCTTCGAACTCGAAGCGGGCGTTGGTGCCGCGCAGGTCGTAGCGGTTCTCGAGGTCGCGCCTAGCCTGGTCCACCGCGTTGGTCAACTCGTGCTTGTCGACTTCGGAGACGATATCGAATGAGGGCATGGCGTTCCTGCGAGGCGGTCGGGCTTGGCGTCAGTATCGGCAACCAGGTTGGCCTTTGCCAACGGGCGGCGCCGTGAATAACCACCCGGCCGCGATCCTGACCAGGCAAGATGCGCGCGACCGTCAGGCGCGGTGCTCAAGGCGCGTGGCTGCCGTGAGCGGGCGTGACAGGCAGTGGCTGCGCAGCTAATATGCGCATCTACTATGCGCAATAATGGTTCCACCAAGGCCCCGGTCAGAATCCGCGAGCCCGTGCTCCGCGTCCAGCGGGCACGCAAGCCGGTCAACCTGTCGGCATCGGCCGCGCTCATCGACGAGGCGCGCGCGCTCGGCCTGAACCTGTCGCGCTTGTTCGAGGAAGCGCTCGGCGAACGCCTGCGCCAGGCCCGGGAGCGGCGCTGGCAGGAAGACAACCGCCCGGCGATCGAAGCCTTCGGCCGCTACGTCGAGCGCCACGGCATTTTCGGCGACAGCGAAGAGCGTGGCTTCTGACCCGGGCCCGAGCAGACACCGCCACGGGCCTGCAATGATGACCGGCAGCCGCTGATGGCGCAGTTCCGCGTCTACCAGAACCCCCGCAGCGGCGGCCGCGAACGCATTCCCTTCGTGCTCGACGTCCAGTCGAACCTGCTGGAACAGCTGCCGACGCGCCTGGTTATTCCGCTGGTGCGCGACAAGCTGTTTCCCGCGCGCCGCGTGGCGCGGCTCAACCTCGGTTTCAACGTCAACGGACAGCCCGTCGTGATGTCGCCGGCGGAAATGGGTGCCGTGGCGGCCGCCGCCCTGCAGGAGCCGATGGCCGACCTTTCCGCACGGCGCAGCGATATCATCGCCGCACTGGACCTTTTGTTTACCGGGATCTGACGTGCCGCCAGCAAACCCCTGCGCAATCCCCGCCGCCGAGCGCCTGATCGTCGCCCTGGACCTGCCCGAGCCGGCGGCGGCCAGGGCGCTGGTCGAGCGCATCGGCGACGCCGCGCGCTTCTACAAGATCGGCATGGAGCTGTGCATGTCGCCCGGCTTCTTCGAGCTGCTCGACTGGCTGCGCGGCCAGGGCAAGAAGGTCTTCGTGGACCTGAAGTTCTTCGACATTCCGGAAACGGTGGCGCGCGCGGTGCGCGCGCTGTCCGAGCGCGGCGCGCAGTTCTGCACCGTGCACGGCAACCAGGCGATCATGCAGGCGGCGGCGGGCGCCAAGGCGCACGGCCTCAAGGTGCTGGCGGTGACCGCCCTGACCAGCCTGGACCGCGGCGACCTGGAAGACCTCGGCTTCCAGTGCGACGTCGAGACCCTGGTGCTGTCGCGCGCGCGCCGCGCGCTGGCCGCCGGCTGCGACGGCGTGGTGTCCTCCGGGCTGGAGGTGGCCAGGCTGCGCGCCGAGGCGCCGCGCGAGCTGATCGTGGTGACGCCGGGCATCCGCCCGCTGGACAACCGCGAGGTCGCCGACCAGAAGCGCGTGATGACGCCGACCCGCGCCCTGCAGGCCGGCGCCGACTACCTGGTGGTGGGCCGTCCGATACGCGACGCCGCCGACCCGCGCGCCGCCGCGCTGGCGATCCAGGCGGAGATCGCGGCTGCGCTGGGCTGAAGCGGTAAGATGATGCAGCGCGGGGGCTAAGGCCGGGGGGCGGCGGCTGCGCCGCCTCCGGGGAGAAAAGTTGTTTCCTCACGCCTTCCAAAGAGCACCGCGAGCGACTTCAGCCCTCACCGTTCAAGCACACAGCGAACACGACCAACCGACGCCGGGCAATGCCGACCACCCCCCTGAAGAACGACCTGTTCCTGCGCGCCCTGCGGCGCCAGCCGGTGGAGCGCACGCCGGTCTGGCTGATGCGCCAGGCCGGCCGCTACCTGGCCGAGTACCGCGCCACCCGCGCCCGCGCCGGCAATTTCCTGGCGCTGTGCAAGACCCCGGAGCTGGCCTGCGAAGTCACCCTGCAGCCGCTCGACCGCTACGACCTGGACGCGGCGATCCTGTTTTCCGACATCCTCACCGTGCCCGACGCCATGGGCCTGGGCCTGCACTTCGTCGACAACGAGGGGCCGGCGTTCCACCGCCCGCTGCGCGAGCCGGCCGACATCGCGCGGCTGCCGGTGCCGGACCCGGAGACCGAGCTGCGCTACGTGATGGACGCCGTGCGCACCATCCGCGCCGCGCTGGCCGGCCGCGTGCCGCTGATCGGTTTCGCCGGCAGCCCGTGGACGCTGGCCACCTACATGATCGAGGGCCGCGGCTCGCGCGACTTCGTCCACGCCAAGCGCCTGCGCTACGACGCGCCCGAGCTGCTGGAGCAGCTGATCGGCACGCTGACCCAGGCCACCGCGCTGTACCTGGCCGCGCAGGCGCGCGCCGGCGCCGACGCGCTGATGGTGTTCGACACCTGGGGCGGCGTGCTGGACCCGGACGGCTTCCGCCGCTTCAGCCTGGCGCCGATGACGGCGCTGGTGGCGCGGCTGGCGGAGCTGGCGCCCGGCGTGCCGGTGATCCTGTTCAGCAAGGGCTGCGCGGCGCACCTGCCGGCGCTGGCCGAGTCCGGCTGCGCCGCCCTGGGCGTGGACTGGACCGTGTCGATGGCGCAGGCGCGCGCCGCGGTGGCCGGCCGCGTGGCGCTGCAGGGCAACCTGGATCCGGCCGCGCTGTTCGCCGCGCCCGCGGCGATCCGCGCGCAGGCGGCGCGCATCCTGGCCGAGTACGGGCGGGGCTCCGGCCACGTCTTCAACCTGGGCCACGGCATCATCCAGGGCACGCCGCCGGACCACGTGGCGGCGCTGGTCGAGGCGGTGCGCGAGCTCAGCCCCGCCTACCAGCACGGCGCGCCGGGCTGACACCGCGGTGCTGCGCCGCTGGCTGCCGGCGCCGCTGACCGGCGCGCTGACGTTCGTGCTGTTGAGCTGCGCGCTGCTGACGGCGTTCGCGCTGTTCCTGCCGGTGGGGCTGGTCAAGGCGCTGGTGCCCAGCGCGGCCGGCCGCGCCTTCATCGCGCGCAACGGCCTGGACCCGATCGCCAGCTACGTCTGGTGGGGCCTCAACCGGCTGGTGTTCCTGCTGCTGCACGGGCCGCGCCGCGACATCCGCATCGAAGGTGAGCTGGACCGCGCGCGCAGCTGGCTGGTGATCGCCAACCACCAGTCGTGGAGCGACATTCCCATCCTGCTCGACGTGTTCGGGCGGCGCATCCCGTTCTTCCGCTTCTTCATCAAGAAGCAGATGCAGTGGGTGCCGGTGATCGGCTTTGCCGCCTGGGCGCTGGACATGCCGTTCATGCGGCGCCACTCGCAGGCCGCCGTCGCCGCCCGGCCCGAGCTGCGCCTGCAGGACCTGGAGGCCACGCGGCGCGCCTGCGCCAAGTTCCGCCGCATCCCGGTGACGGTGGTCAACTTCGTCGAGGGCACCCGCTTCACCCCGGCCAAGCGGGCGGCGCGCGGCGCGCCGTTTCGCCACCTGCTGCGGCCCAAGGCCGCCGGGCTGTCGTTCGCGCTCAACGCGATGGGCGACCAGCTCGCCGGCATCATCGACGTGACGGTCTGCTATGCGCCCGGGCCGCGCAGCCGCCTGTGGGGATTCCTGTGCGGCGACCAGCGCAACATCCGCGTGCGCGCGCGGGTGCTGCCGGTGCCGGCGGACCTGGTCGATGGCGACTACCAAGAAGACGCCGCGTTCCGCGCGCGCTTCCAGGACTGGGTCAACGCGCTGTGGGCGCGCAAGGACGCCGAGATCGAGGCGCTGCTGGCGGAGTTCCGCGCCGCCGGCTAAAGCCGCGGCCGCCGCTGCACGGCCGGCTCAATGAACCGCCGGCCGCTGGCGCGCGCCGCGCAGCCGCGCCGAGATGTTTTCCGCCGCGACGATGTCCAGCGCCTCCTCGGCGCGCAGGCGCTCCAGCGCCGCGCCGCGCAGGTAGACCACGGCGCGGTAGCGGCCGTCGTCGGTTTGCGCCACGTCCGGGCGGCGCGGCGACTCCTGCGCGCGCCGTACCACCGCGTCGAACACGGCGTCCTGCTGGTAGGACGCCACCGTGACGCGGTACAGGTCCTGCTGCTGCCGTAGCGTACCCATGCCAAGCCCGCCTTCGCCGCCTTGCAGGACTATGCAGCGGCGCGCGGCGGCGAAACTTGACCTGCATCCCAGTTGGCCGCGCGCCGGCCTGCGCCCGGCCGCGTGTCTCGCCCGGGGCTGTGGCGTACAGTGGGCCACCCACCCGCACCGAACCGCAGCGCCGGACGCCCATGAACCTGCTCAAGCCGCTGGATGCGGCCTGGCTCTATGTCGAGTCGCGCAGCACGCCGATGCACGTGGCGGGACTGCACGTGCTGACGCCGCCGAAGGCCGGGCGCCGCGACTTCGTGCGCAAGCTGGTGGCGCAGTGGCGCGCCAGCACCCGCTTCGAGGCGCCCTGGAACCTGCGCCTGGCGCGCACGCCGTTCCGCGCGCTGGCGCCGGCCTGGGAGGTCGACCCCGCCATCGACCTGGATTACCACCTGCGCCACTCGGCGCTGCCGCAGCCGGGCGGCGAACGCGAGCTGGGCGTGCTGGTGTCGCGCCTGCATTCGCACCCGCTGGACCTGACCCGGCCGCTGTGGGAGCTGCACATCATCGAGGGCCTGGAAGGCGGCCGCTTCGCCCTCTACAGCAAGATGCACCACGCGCTGATGGACGGCGTGGCGGCGATCCGCATGATCCAGCGCTTCCTGTCGGTTTCCCCGGACGACCGCGAGGCGCCCGCGCCCTGGTCGGTCGGCGTGCTGCACCAGCGCCGCGCCGCAAGCGGCGGCACGCCGGAGGAACGCCTCGCAGCGCTGCTCGACGGCCTGCGCGGGCAGGCGCAGGCGCTGCCCGCTGTGGCCCGCGGCGTGGCACGCATCTGGCGGCGCGATCCGGCCGCGGGCGGCCTCACCGCGCCGTTCGAGGCGCCCGCGTCGGTGCTCAACCGCCGCATCACCGCGCAGCGCCGGCTCGCCACCCAGCAGTATTCGCTGGCGCGGCTACGCGGCCTGGCGCGGCGCGCCGGCGTCACCTTGAACGACGTGGTGCTGGCGATCTGCGCCGGCGCGCTGCGGCGCTTCCTGCTGGAGCTCGACGCGCTGCCGGCGCAGTCGCTGAGCGCCGGGCTGCCGGTGTCGATCCGCGCCCAGGGCGACGACAGCGTGGGCACCTCGATCAGCTTCATCCTGGCGCGCCTGGGCACCGACCTGGCCGGCCCGGTCGAGCGCCTGCAGACGATCCACGCCGCCACCCGCAGCGGCAAGCAGCATCTGCATGCGCTGCCGGAAACAGGGCTCAGCGCCTACACCGCCGCGTTCATGGCGCCCTACGTGATGGCCCTGCTGGCCGGCGTCGGCGGGCGCGGCCGGCCCATGTTCAACCTCACCATCTCCAACGTGCCGGGGCCGCGCCGCGCCCTGTACTGCGCCGGCGCGCGCCTGGAGGCGATGTACCCGATCTCGCTGCTGACCCATGGCCAGGCGCTCAACATCACCTGCGTCAGCTACGCGGGCACGCTGAATTTCGGCTTCACCGGCTGCCGCGACACGCTGCCCCACATGCAGCGCCTGGCGGTGTACACCGGCGAAGCCCTCGACGAGCTGGAGCAGGCGCTGGCCGCGCCCGCCGGCTGAAGGGGAGTCTTTCGCATGGGCAATGAGACCACCGAACCGCATCCGTCGGCGCCGCACGTCCTGGTCGTCGGCGGCTCGATGGCCGGGCTGTTCTGCGGCGTGATGCTGCGTGCGCGCGGCTGGAACGTCGACATCTACGAGCGCGCCGAGGAGCAGCTCGCCAGCCGCGGCGCCGGCATCGCCACCCACGACGAGCTGTACGACGCCTTCGAAGCCGCCGGCGTGGACTTGCGCGCCGAGATGGGCGTGCGCTCCGAAGGCCGCATCGTGTTCGACGCCGCGGGCAAGGTGCTGGGCGAGTGCGCCATGCACCAGGTGATGACCTCCTGGGGCTTCGTCTACCGCTTCCTGCGCTCGAAATTCCCGGACGCGCACTACCACAGCGGCCACACGCTTGAGCGCCTGAGCCAGTCGGCCGACGGCGTCACCGCGCACTTCGCCAACGGCCGCTCGGTGCGCGGCGACTGGCTGGTCGGCGCCGACGGCACGCGCTCGGCGGTGCGCCAGGCGGTGCTGCCGGAAGCCACGGTGGATTACTGCGGCTACTTCCTGTGGCGCGGACTGATCGACGAGGCCGCCGTTCCGCCGGAGGTGCTGCGGCAGCTCGCGCATCGGCTGGTGTTCAGCACCTCGCCGCGCGGCCACTGGCTCGGCTACCTGGTGGCGGGTCCGGGCGACGACCTGCGCCCCGGCCACCGCTGGTACAACTGGGGCTGGTACCGCCGCGCCGACGCCGACGCGCTGCGCCAGCACCTGACCGGCAGCGACGGCCGCCATTACCCGCTGGGCATTCCGCACGACCGCCTGCAGCCGCAGCTGGTGGCGGCGATGCGCCGCGCCGCCGCCGCGGAGCTGGCGCCGCCGGTGCAGGCGGTGATCGCGGCCACGCCGCAGCCGTTCTTCCAGGGCATCTACGAGATGAGCAGCGCGCGCCTGGTGCACGGCAGGGTCGTGCTGGTCGGCGACGCCGCATTCACCGCGCGGCCGCATGTCGGCCTGGGCGTGTCCAAGGCGGCGGTCGACGCCACCACCCTGGCCGATGCGCTGACCGCGCCGCAACACGCGCAGGCCCTGGCGGCCTGGGAGCAGCAGCGCTTGCGCTACGGTCAGGCCGCGGTGCGCTGGGGGCGCGAGCTGGGCAGCTACATCAAGGCGCCGGCCGACACCCCGGAATACCGTGCCAAGGCCGAGCACTACGCGCGGCCGGACGTGCTGATGACGGTGACCGCGGCGAGCGAGCCGAGCCGCTACTTGGAGCTGTGAGGGGCCGCTGGCGGCGGGAATCGGGAATGGAGAATCGGGATTCGTAAAGGCCGAAGTCGGACCGGTGGCGTTCGCTGTCCTCAGTACGTAGGGCGGATTAGCGCAGCGTAATCCGCCTTCCGCGGCTTACGTTAACGCGGCGGCACGATGAGCGTCCTGCCTCAATCTGATGTACCCACCAGCGGCTCCGAATAGCGGCAACAGAGCCCAACCAAGAATGGAAAGAAATTTAAACGACAGCGGGGTGGCAATCAACGCGTATAGGCCGCCCCCAAAATTGGTGAGTGTAGTTAATGTGCCGTTAAGAACTTGGTCATGCTTCGCAAGCCAGGCCGCAATATAGCCACTAACTATTGCCGCACAACTCCGGCAAAAGACAATCAGTAGGTATAGGGGCGGTCGCGGTTCCATCCAGGTATTGAATGCGGCTAGTCGTTGAGCCTTTGGAAAATCAGCAATACCAATGATGTGCTCAACGCCAATTATGGCGGCAACATCAAAGAATGGTATGGCAACGTATAACGCAATCGTGCCGATGATGACTCCTTTTATTGAAATCATGCCTGCTGCAGATCGAACTTGTTCTAACGTCATCTATTTCTCCGCCCGGAGTCTATTCTACTGCTGCAAAGCCACTGTTCGCGAGTGACTGGAATGGGCTAGCTGGCGCCAGCCACGACAGCTCTACAACTGCCCAGTCAGCTTGAGAGTGGCGCGCAGCGTGTCGTTCACTCGTGCCTGCCAA
>JADHNH010000130.1 GCA_016779605.1 Nevskia sp.
GCTAGCGGCGCCGGCCACTGGTAGATGTCGCCCAGGCTCACGCAGACCTTGTTGACCACGTAGAAGGCGATGCCGACCAGCGCGCCGGCCAGCAGCTTCTGCCCGGCGCTGGCGTCGCGCAGTTGGCCGGCGACGAAGGGCACGGCGAATAGCATCATCATCATCACCGTCACCGGCTCCACCAGCCGGCGCCACAGCAGGATGCGGTACTTGGCGGCGTCCAGGCGGTTGTCGTCCATGTAGCGGATCAGGCGCAGCAGGCCGTGCGCGGAAATGCTGTTCGCCTCCAGGATGAACAGCCGCAGCACATTGGGGTTGATGCCTCCGTCGAGCTCGGCGTGGTCCAGCACGGCCACCTCGGTATGGTCGCCGGCGAAGTCGGTGCGTTTCACGCCCTGCAGCTGCCACTTGCCGCCGCTGTAGCGGCCGTCGTCCACGTCCAGCGCCGAGCGCAGCTCGCCGCCGGGCCCGAGCTGGAACACGGTGACCTGGCGGATGTGGTCTTCGGCGTCGAGCCGGTTGATGCGCACCACCGAATCGGCGTCGCGCAGCCAGATGCTGCGCGCGGTCGAGCCGCCGCTGCCGTGGTTGGCGTCGCGCACCTGGTTGGCCAGGTTCTCGCCGGCCGGGCCGAGCCAGTCGCCGATGACGAACGAAGCCGCCGCCAGCGCCGCGCCGCCGACCAGCGCCGCGCCGCCGACGCGCATCAGCGAAACGCCGGCCGCGCGCATGGCGTTGAGCTCGCCGTTGCGCGCCAGGTTGCCCACCCCCATCAGCGTGCCCAGCAGGGCGATGATCGGCATCAGCGTGTACAGGCTGCTGGGCACCATCAGCAGGCTGTATTCCAGCACCTGCAGCACGCTGGCGCCGTTGCGGCCCTGCTCGCGCGCGTCGGCGACGAACACCACCAGCGTGTAGATCGACACCAGCCCGAGCGCGACGATGCCGGTGAGCTGCAGCACCTGGCCGACGACGTAGCGGTCCAGCCGGCTAAGCACGGCGCACCCGCGGGGCGGCCCGGCGCGGGGGCTTCATCGCACCATCGCCTGGCGGCGCGCGATCAGCCAGACCGCCACCAGCAGCACCAGGCCATGCACCCACCACAGCCCGATCGCCGGCGGGATGCGCCCCTTGGCGATCCAGGTCTGGCCGAAGCTGATAAGGTTGATGTAGGCCAGGTACGCCAGAATGCCGATCACCAGCTTGCCGTAGCGCCCTTCGCGCGGCCGCAGGTGCGACAGCGGCACCGCCAGCAGCGCCAGGATCAGCACCGACAGCGGCGCGGCCAGCCGGGCCTGCAGCTCGGCCTGGTCCTGCGGATCGGCGCTGCCGGCCAGCGCCAGCGTCGGGCTCAGCACCCGCTGGTTGTTGATGTAGGCGAACGGCGGCGGCGACAGCCGCAGGGTCAGCTGGTGGAACTGCATCACGTCGTAATCGGCCGCGCCCGGCAGGCCGTAGTAGCGGTAGCCGTCGAACAGCTGCACGGCGCGGTCGCCGCTGGCCGGGTCGATGCTCTGCTGGCCGTGGTCGGCCACCACCACGCTGGCGCCGCGGGCCTCGTCGATCTGCGCGAACACCCGCCCGAAGCGGTCGCCGGCCGGGCTCATCGAATCGGTATAGAACACCGCCCGCCCGCCGGCGACGGTGCGGAACTGGCCCGCCTCGAACGGCGTGTACTGCACCAGGCGCTTGGCATCCTTCAGCAGGTAGTCCGCCTGGCGCCCGGCCCAGGGGCCGAACGAGAACGCCAGCGCCCCGGTCACCACCGCCAGCATGGCGGCCAGCCACAGGAACGGCCGGCACAGCCGCCCGAAACCCACCCCGCAGCCGGTCATGGCGGCGATCTCGCTGTCGGCATAAAGCCGGCCAAGCGAGAGCATGATCGCCAGCAGCAGCGAGGCCGGGATCAGGATCACCAGGTAGCGCACGGTGGACAGCATGGCCACGTCCACCAGCAGGTCGCGCGGCAGCTCGCCCTTGGCGGCGATGCCGAGCACGCTGGCGAAGCGCGTGCCGATCATGATTGCCAGCAGCACCACGGTGACGGCAATCCAGGCCTCGGCCGCCTCGCGCATCAGGTAGCGGCTGAGGATCGAGCCCCTCACGCCGCGGCTCGCTTGGTTTTCCCGGCGCCGCGCCGCACGCCCCATCGTGGGGCACGCCTCGGTGGCGCCGGCCGGAATGATCGATATTCTGCCGCGGACTGACGAACGCCGCAAAAATGTCTTAGAATTTCAAGCCAGCGCGGCATATCCAGCGGCCGAGCGCATGATTTGTCCTCTTGCACGAGCAAGTCCTAAGCCCCCGCCGGATGTGGACAGGGTGCATCCCGGGCGTCCGGGGCTACGGTCGCGCCGAACCGACAACCGAACGAGAAAAAAAAACATGGAATACTTCGTCAAGAGCGGAAATCCCGAAAAACAGCGCGTGGCCTGCGTCATCGCCGGCATTTTCGACCGCCGCAACCCCAGCGATGCGGCACGCACGCTGGACGAGGCCAGCAACGGCACAATCGGCGGAATCATGCGCCGCGGCGACATGGACGGCAAGCTCGGCCAGACCCTGGTGCTGCACAACCTGACCGGGGTGTTTTGCGACCGCGTGCTGCTGGTGGGCCTGGGCCGCGAACGCGATTTCGACGAGTCGGCGTTCCGCCGGGTGCACGTCGCGGCCGCCCGCGCACTGCGCGGCACCGGCGCCATCGACGCGATCGACTACCTGACCCATCTGCAGGTCAAGGGCCGCGATTTCTGCTGGAACGTGCAGCAGGCGGCGCTGGTGTTCACCGGCGAGTACTACCGCTTCGACGCCATGCGCGGCGCCAAGGCGCGCGAAGAGCTGCCCAAGACCAAGCTGGAGCGGCTCACCTTCGACGTGCCACGCCGCAGCGACCTGCCGGCCGGCGAAAAGGGCCTGGTCGAGGCGCTGGCGATCGACAAGGGCGTGAGCCTGGCCAAGGACCTCGGCAACCTGCCGGGCAACGTCTGCACCCCGGGCTACCTGGCCGAGCAGGCGCAGAAGCTGGCCGACGCCGGCAAGTTCAAGGCGCGGATCCTGGAGCAGGCCGAGCTGGAGAAGCTCGGCATGGGCTCGTTCCTGTCGGTGTCAAAGGGCAGCCGGCAGCCGCCCAAGCTGATCGTGCTGGAATACCTGAAGGGGCCCAAGGGCGAAAAGCCGGTGGCCCTGGTCGGCAAGGGGCTCACCTTCGACGCCGGCGGCATCAGCATCAAGCCCGCCGACAAGATGGACGAGATGAAGTTCGACATGTGCGGCGGCGCGGCCGTGCTCGGCGCCTTCGCCGCGGTGGCCGAGCTCAAGCTGCCGATCAACCTGGTCGGCGTGGTGCCGGCTTCCGAAAACCTGCCCGACGGACAGGCAAACAAGCCCGGCGACGTCGTCACCAGCATGGCCGGCATCACCATCGAGATCCTCAACACCGACGCCGAGGGCCGGCTGATCCTGTGCGACGCGCTTACCTACGCCGAAAAGACCTTCGAGCCGGCGGTGTGCATCGACATGGCCACCTTGACCGGCGCCTGCGTGGTGGCGCTGGGCAGCCATGCCAGCGGCCTGTTCAGCAACCACTCGGGCCTGGCCCGCTCCCTGCTGTCGGCCGGCGAGCAGATCGGCGACCGTCTGTGGGAGCTGCCGCTGTGGCCGGAATACGAGTCGCAGATCAAGAGCGAGTTCGCCGACGTCGCCAACATCGCCACAGTGGGCGCGCGCGAGGCCGGCGCCATCATCGGCGCCACCTTCCTGCACAAGTTCACGCGCAAGATGCGCTGGGCCCACCTGGACATCGCCGGCACCGCCTGGCACGGCAAGAAGGCGACCGGCCGGCCGGTGCCGATGCTGGTGCAGTACCTGTCGGACTACGCCGCCAAGCTGCAAGAGGAAGCGTGAGGCGGGGCAGTCTGCCGCGGCCGGCGCGCCGCCAGCCATGACCCGGGTGGATTTCTACATCCTGCCGGAAGGCGCCAAGCCGCCGGAAGGCGCGGTGATGACCGCGTGCAAGCTGTGCGACAAGGCCGCTGGCGCGGGCAACCGCATCTACCTGTACGCGCCGGACCCGGCGGTGGCCGACAGCGTGGACGGCCTGCTGTGGAGCTTCCGCCAGGGCAGCTTCGTCTCCCACGAGCGCCTGTCGCAGGCGCTGGAAGAGCCGCTGCCGATGGTCCTGATCGGCTCCGCGGAGCCGCCGGAGCAGTGTCACGACGTGATGATCAACCTGGGCGCGGAGGTGCCGCCGTTCTTCAGCCGCTTCGAGCGCGTGCTCGAAATCGTGGACGGCGACGCCGCGCAGCGCGCAAAATCGCGCGAACGCTTCAAGTTCTACCGCGAGCGCGGTTACGAGCTGGCGACCCACAACCTTTGACCCCACCATAAAATCCTAATGAACCCTGGCCTGCCCGCGCTGCCGCGCCCGGCATCGATGCTGCCGCTGGTCTGCGCAGTGCTCCTTGCCGGCTGCACCTACGTCCGCGACACCTTCAGCCAGACCGTCGACAACCAGGTGCAGGACAAGGTGCACGCGGCGGTGCCGATCGGCACGCCGATGGACACCGCCGAGGCGCGGCTGGCGTCGATGGACTTCAGCTGCCAGGTGCGCCAGGGCAATTTCACCGACGAGCACGGCCACCAGCAGTCGGCGCCGCGCTTCCTGGCCTGCACGCGGCGCGCCGGCATGGTCAGCTTCGCCTGCGAAAACCGCGACCAGGTGGTGGTGGTGCCGAACAACGGCGTGGTGGACGAAGTGGAAGTGCTGCGCGGCCCGGACTGCGACCGCCCGCCGCACGTCGGCGGCGGCTCGTCCGGCGGCGTGTCCAACATTCCCAAATAGCCTTTCGCGCAGGCGCGCGAAGCCCGGTAATCCAATGGAAAAGACTTTCGATCCCGCCGCGGTCGAGGCACGCTGGCGCGACGCCTGGGAACGCGGCGGCTGGTTCGCCCCGAGCGGCGCAGGCCGGCCGTACTCGATCATGATTCCGCCGCCGAACGTCACCGGCACGCTGCACATGGGCCATGCGTTCCAGCACACCATCATGGACGCGCTGACCCGCTACCACCGCATGCTCGGCCGCGACACCCTGTGGCAGCCCGGCACCGACCACGCCGGCATCGCCACGCAGATGGTGGTGGAGCGCAACCTCAGGCTGGAAGGCAGCTCGCGCCTGGACCTGGGCCGCGAGAAGTTCGTGGAAAAGGTGTGGGAGTGGAAGCGCTACTCCGGCGGCACCATCGAAAACCAGATCCGCCGCATGGGCAGCTCGGTGGACTGGTCGCGCACCGCCTTCACCATGGACCCGGCGTACTCGCGCGCGGTGATCGAGCACTTCGTGCGGCTGCACGACGAGGGCCTGATCTACCGCGGCAAGCGGCTGGTGAACTGGGACCCGGTGCTGCAGACCGCGATCTCCGACCTCGAGGTGGTGAGCGAGGAGGAGAACGGCAAGCTCTGGCACATCCGTTACCCGCTGGCCGGCGGCGCCACTTGGCGCGACGAGCAAGGCGCGGTGAAGGATCACCTCGTCGTCGCCACCACCCGCCCGGAAACCATGCTGGGCGACACCGCGGTGGCGGTGCATCCGGAGGACGAGCGCTACAAGCACCTGGTCGGCAAAAAAGTGCTGCTGCCCTTGTGCGACCGTGAGATTCCCGTCATCGCCGACGACTACGTGGACCGCGAATTCGGCACCGGCTGCGTGAAGATCACCCCGGCGCACGACTTCAACGACTACGCGGTGGGCCAGCGGCACAAGCTGCCGCTGATCAACATCCTCACGCTGGCGGCCGCGATCAACGACGCCGCGCCGCCGGCCTACCGCGGCCTGGGCCGCTTCGAAGCGCGCAAGCGCATCGTCGCCGACCTCGACGCGCAGGGCCTGCTGGAGAAAATCGAGGATCACAAGCTGAAGGTGCCTCGCGGCGACCGCACCGGCGAGGTGGTGGAGCCCTTCCTCACCGACCAGTGGTTCGTCGACCTCACCCGCAAGACGCTGCCGGACGGCCGCCCGGGCGGCTGGACCGCCATCACCGAGCCGGCGATCCAGGCAGTGGAGGACGGCCGCATCCGCTTCGTGCCGGACAGCTGGAGCGGCACCTACTTCCACTGGCTGCGCAACATCCAGGACTGGTGCATCAGCCGCCAGCTCTGGTGGGGGCATCGCATCCCGGCCTGGTACGACGGCGCCGGCAACATCTACGTCGGGCGCAGCGAAGAGGAAGTGCGCGGCAAGTACCGGCTCGCCGGCGACCTGCCGCTGGAGCAGGACCGTGACGTCTTCGACACCTGGTTTTCCTCCGACATCTGGCCGCTGGCCACGCTGGGCTGGCCGGAGCAGACGCCCGAGCTGAAGAAGTTCTACCCGACCAGCGTGCTGGTCACCGGCTTCGACATCATCTTCTTCTGGGTCGCGCGCATGGTGATGATGGGCGTGAAGCTGGCGGGCGATGTGCCGTTCCGCGAAGTCTACGTGCACGGCCTGATCCGCGACAGCGAAGGCCAGAAGATGAGCAAGTCCAAGGGCAACGTCCTGGACCCGCTGGACCTGGTGGACGGCATCGCCCTGGAAGAGCTGGTGCGCAAGCGCACCACCGGGCTGATGAAGCCGGAGACCGCGCCGAAGATCGAGAAGGCCACCCGCAAGGACTATCCCAAGGGCATCGAGCCGGTGGGCGTGGACGCGCTGCGCTTCACCTTCGCGGCGCTGGCCAGCCCCGGCCGCGACATCCGCTTCGACGCCGGCCGCGCCTCCGGTTACCGCAACTTCTGCAACAAGATCTGGAACGCCTCCAACTACGTGCTGATGAACTGCCAGGAGCAGGACGTCGGCCTGGACCCGGCCGCGCCCTGCACGCTGGGCGAAGCGGACCGCTGGATCGTGTCGCGGCTGCAGAAGCTCGAGGCCGAAGCCGCCGAACACTTCCGCACCTACCGCTTCGACCTGCTGGCGCAGGCGCTCTACCAGTTCACCTGGAACGAGTACTGCGACTGGTACCTGGAACTGACCAAGCCCGCGCTGCGCAGCGGCGACGCCGCCGCCCAGCGCGGCACGCGCCGGACCCTGGTGCGCGTGCTGGAAACCTTGCTGCGCCTGCTGCATCCGCTGGTGCCGTTCCTCACCGAGGACCTGTGGCAGCGGCTGGCGCCGCTGGCCGGGCGCAGCGGCCCGACCATCATGCTGCAGCCCTACCCGCAGCCGCGGGACGCGCGGATCGACGAAGCCGCGGAGGCGGACATCGAGTGGCTCAAGGGCGTCATCCTGGGCTTGCGGCAGATCCGCAGCGGCATGGACATCGCGCCCGCGCGCGAGTTGCCCCTGCTGGTGGAAAACGCCGGCGCCGCCGACGCCGAGCGGCTGCAGCGCCTGCAGCCGTTCATCGCCGCGCTGGCGCGCACGCAGCCGCCGCGCCTGCTCGCCGCCGGCGAGGCGGCGCCGCAGTCCGCCACCGCGCTGCTGGGTGCGATGAAGCTGCTGGTGCCGATGGCCGGCCTGATCGACAAGGACGCCGAAAAAGCGCGCCTGGGCAAGCAGCTCGCCAGGCTGCAGGGCGACCTCGAACGCAACCAGGCGCGGCTGGGCAGCGAAAAGTTCGTCGCCGGCGCGCCGCCCGCGGTGATCGAAAAGGAGCGCGCACGGGTGGAGCAGCAGCAGCAGGACCTGGCGGCGCTGCGCGAGCAGCTCGCGCGGATCGAATCGCTTTAGCGGAATCCGAAGATTTAGGGCACGTGCGCCGGAGGCCGCCTTGCCCGCACCGCGGCAAGCTCGTTCAGCCGCCCGGAATCGGCTCGATCCAGGGATTGAACAAGGCAACACGGGTCCTGGCATAACCGGCCGTATCGCGCGAAACCACCGTCAGTCCATGGATGAGGGCGGTGGCAGCGATGATTAGGTCGGGCTGCGAAAAGGTGTGCCCCACCCTGCGGCCCTCCTCGACCAGCAGGCGCCACTTGAACATGACATCCTCGCTGACCTCCAGCACGCGCTGGCCGAACATCGGGCGCAGCTTCAGCGCCAGCCAGTCGTTCAGCTCGGCGCGGCGACCGGCATCGGCGACCCGTTCGATGCCGAATCGGATTTCGGCCAGGGTCACGGTGCTGATGTACATTTGCTCCAGCGGCTGCGCCGCCACGAAGGCCACGACCTTCGGCTCCGGCCTGAAGCGACGCAGCTCGGACAGGATGTTGGTGTCGAGCAGCCAGCCGCTCACAGAGCGACGTCGCGCACCGGCATGGGCGCGCGTCCGGGGTCGATGTCCATCTCCCGGCAGGGCGATGCCTGCATCGCTTCGATCAGCGCGCGGCCGGTGGCGCTGCCCTTGAGGCGGCGGAACTCCTCGGCGGCGATGACCACGACTTCGTCACGGCCGTGCACGGTCACGTGCTGCGGCCCTTCGCTGCGCACCTTGCGCACCAGCTCGCTGAAGCGCGCCTTGGCGTCCTGCAGGAGCCAATAGCCACGGCGCGCGTTTGCGCTCCGCGCCTTGCCAGCCTTTGGCTTCGATGGATCAGGTTTTCTGGTCATGCTGACCAGATTATCACGCCGACCGGGATTCTCCCTAATGCTGCGCTGGCAATGACGACTTTGGTGTCTTGCCGATGCGATAGGCCAGTCGCGCTGCCGCACCTGGACGCGTCAGGCGTTCAGCGTGCGCCCGATGATGATGCGCTGGATGTCCGAGGTGCCTTCGTAGATCTGGCATACGCGGCAGTCGCGGTAGATGCGCTCCACCGGGAAATCCTGCACGTAGCCGTAGCCGCCGAAAGTCTGGATGGCGGCCGAGCACACCGCCTCGGCGGTTTCCGAGGCGAACAGCTTGGCCATGCAGGCCTGCTCCAGGCAGGGCTGGCCGGCGTCCTTCAGGCGCGCGGCCGACAGCACCAGCTGCCGCGCCGCCTCCAGGCGCGTCTTGGCGTCGGCCAGGCGGAAGCTCACCGCCTGGTGCTCCAGCAGCGTGCGGCCGAACGACTTGCGCTCGGCGGCGTAGCGGATGGCGTGATCCAGCGCGGCCTGGGCCATGCCCACGCTCTGCGCGGCGATGCCGATGCGGCCGGACTCCAGGCTCGACAGCGCGATGCGGTAGCCCTCGCCCTCGGCGCCGATCAACGCGTCGGCGGGCAGCTCCAGGCCGTCGAAGGCCAGGCTGCAGGTGTCGCTGGCGCGCTGGCCGAGCTTGTGCTCGATCTTGGTGACGACGTAGCCGCGCGCATCGCACGGCACCAGGAAGGCGCTGATGCCGCGCTTGGGGTTCTGCGGATCGGTCACGGCGAAGACGATGGCGTAGCGGCCGATCTTGCCGCTGGTGATGAACTGCTTGGTGCCGTCCAGCACGTAACCGCCGCCACGCCGCACCGCGCGCGTGCGGATGGCGCTGGCGTCGGAGCCGGCATGGCTCTCGGTGAGCGCGAAGGCGCCGATGAACTCGCCGCGCGCCGCCGGCCGGAGCACCGCCTGCTTCTGCTGCGCGCTGCCGAAGCGTTCGAGGATCGCGCAGAACGGCGCGTTGTGCACGCTCATCACGGTGGACACGGCGCCGTCGCCGCGCGCCACCGCCATCAGCGCCAGCGCGTAGCTGACGTAGTCGGCGCCGGCGCCGTCGAAATCCGGCGCCACGGTCATGCCCAGCAGGCCCATCTGCGCCATGCCGGCGAACACTTCGGGCTCGATGGCGCAGGCCTGGTCGCGCTCGGCGGCGCGCGGCGCCAGCACCTCGTCGGAGAAACGGTTGGCGGCGTCGGCGATGATCTTCTGGTCTTCGGTCAGCATGGGTAGATGGCGTGGATGATCGGTCGAAAGAGCCTTATTGCGTGTCGTTGCTGCGGACGACGCTCAGCGCAGGCCGCTTGGCCGCGGCGCGGCGCTCGGCGCTGCCGCGCGGCGTCTCCAGGCGGCGCACGCAGCTTTCCAGGGTGTTGGCGATCAGGGTCTGGTTGCGCAGCATGGCCAGGCGGCGCCAGGTGGCGCGCTCGCCCTCGCGGATGAAGCGGCGCACCTGCTCGAGCTTCGGGTTGGCGGTGACGTTGGCGTAGCGCCACACCGTCACCTTGGGCAGGATCGTGATGTTGCCGCGGTAGTCCTGCTCCAGGATCGAGGAAGCGTAGTCCAGCGTGTGGCGGATGCGGGTCACCGGCACGCTGATGCGGCCCACGCCGATGGCGTACTGCGCGGTGCCGCGCAGCAGGGCGTAGATCGAGTCGCGCGCGGCGCCCAGCAGGCCCTGCTCCTCAAGCTGCGTGTGCAGGAACGGGATCACGTGCGGGTTGGTCTGGCTGACGATGAAGTGGTTGACGTTGTGCAGCCGCCGCAGGCGCAGGCCCGGCAGGTCGGACTTGAGCGAGCCGTCGGTCCAGCGCAGCGAGGGCATGTAAGGCACGCGGCGGCCGTTTTCGTCGCGCGTCATCAGCAGCACCGGCTCGAACAGCAGCGGCACCGCGCTCGAGGCCAGCACCGCCTCGCGCAGGTACAGGTAGGGGAAAGTCAGGTAGTTCAGCAGCCGCGGCGGCTGGTTGAGCCCCGCCGGCGACACCGTGATGTTGATGATGCGGCCGGAGCGCTGGAAGGATTCCTCGAAGGTCAAGTCCGGGATATTGGCGGCGATGGCCTTGCGCACCTGGCGCGAATCCATCAGCACGCGCCGGCGCCACATGTCGCCCAGGCCGAGCGGCTTCCAGAAATGGTAGTAGGCGTTGGCCGGCTCCAGCAGGTCGGTCAGCTCCTCCGGCGTGCGCGTGCCGATGGTGGCGGCCACCACCGAGCCGGCGCTGGAGCCCGAGATCACCGTCGGCAGCAGGTTTTCCTGGATCAGCGCCCGCACCACGCCGACGTGGAACAGGCCCAGCGTGGCGCCGCCCGACAGCATCAGCGCCGAGCGGCCGTAGGACAGCGCCGTTTCATGGAAGAAGCGGATCTTGGCGGCAGTGCCCAGCTCCGGGAAATGGCCGTCGCAGAGGAAATTCAGCGCGGCGGCGACTTCCTCGACGTATTCGTGGATCAGCAGCTTGGTGCCGCCCAGCGCACGCCCGTACAGGGCCGGGTTGCCGAGGTTGCCCAGGTTCCAGTACAGGCCCTGGCGCAGGTGGTGCACCAGCTTGGCGATCTGCCCGTGCTCCCGCAGGTAGCGGATCTGGCGCAGGCGCGACTTGACCAGCTTGAAGTCGTACAGCGAAGAACCCTCGTCCTGGCGCCACTCCAGGTGCCCGGTGATGCGGTCGAACTCCGCGGCGGCCTCGCACCAGCTGGCGTAGTCGGTGGCATTGCGCATCTGCAGCCGGCATTCGCGTACGAGGGGATCCACAGCGGCTTTCACACCTGCACAGGTCGGGGTTCGGCGGTATGGTCGCGCATCGCCGCCGGCACCACAACGGGCGCCCGGGAGCAGCGGCAACCGGGGCGGGCGCGCCGGGGCGCGTGCTAACATTCCGGGCGCATCGCCGGCCGCGGGCACCGCAGACGGGGAACGATTTCCACGCCTTTCGCCCTCCCTTCCCACCCGAACGCGCATGAACATCACGATTTTCGGCTCCGGCTACGTGGGCCTGGTCACTGCCGCATGCTTCGCCGATGTCGGCAACGACGTGCTGTG
>JADHNH010000131.1 GCA_016779605.1 Nevskia sp.
TCCGGATCCCGGCACGGCATGGTGAACCGGAACACCGTGCCGCCGGACGGGTTGGATTCCGCCCACAGGCGGCCGCCGTAGCCTTCCACGATGGTGCGGCAGATCGACAGGCCCACGCCCATGCCGCTGGCCTTGCTGGTGACGAACGGCTGGAACAGGCGCGCGCGCACTTCCTCGGCGATGCCGGGGCCGGTGTCGACCACGCTGACCACCACCGCGTCCTCCGCGGCGAGGCTGGCGGTGTCCACCAGCAGCTCGCGCACCGGGCTTTCGGCCATCGCCTCGATGGCGTTGCGGATCAGGTTGACCAGCACCTGCTGGATCTGGATCTTGTCGACGAACGCGGCCGGTGCGGCGGGGTCCAGCCGCAACTCCACTTTCACGCCGTGGCCGCTGCCGACCTGGGCCAGCGCGCTGGACTCCTCGATCAGCTTGGGCAGCGGTTCGATGCGGCGCTCGGTGGCGCCCTTGCGCACGAACTGGCGCAGCCGGGCGATCACCTGGGCGGCGCGGTCGGCCTGTCCCAGGGCGCCCTGCACCGCGGCGCGTGCGTCCTCGGCTTCTCCGCGCTCGGCGAAGCGCAGGCTGGCCTGCAGGTAGGCCTTCACCGCCGCCAGCGGCTGGTTGACCTCGTGCGCCAGCGCCGAAGCCATCTGGCCCATTTCGGACAGGCGCGAGACGTGGATCAGCTCCGACTGCACTTCGTGCAGGCGCCGCTCGTTTTCCTGCCGCTCGGTCAGGTCGCGCACGAACCCGGTGAAGCGGCGCCGGCCCTCGAGCAGCACTTCGCCCACCGACAGTTCCATGGGAAAGGTGCCGCCGTCGCGCCGCCGGCCCATGACCACGCGGCCCTTGCCGATGATGCGCCGCTCGCCGGTGGCGAGGTAACGGTGCAGGTAGCCGTCGTGCTGCTCGCGGTAGGGCGAGGGCATCAGCGTGCTGACGTTGCGCCCTTCCACCTCGCCCGCGGCGTAGCCGAACAGGCGCTCGGCGGCGGCGCTGAAGGATTCCACCACGCCGCGCTCGTCGATCACCACCATGGCGTCGGGCACGGTGTCCAGGATCGATTGCAGGTGCGCCTCGCGGCCGCGCAGCTCGCGCACCAGGTTGTTGGACAGTTCGTCGCTCTGGTTCAGCGCGCGCCGGCCCGCCTCCAGCTGTTCGTTGGCGGCGCGCAATTCGTCGATGACGCGCTGCTGCTCGCGCGCGAAGCCGGCGCGCTCGGCCTCCTCGCGCTGCAGCCGCACCAGGTCGGTGACGTCCTGCACGGTATGGATGACCCACTGCACCGCGCCGTCGGCCGCCGGCACCGGCACGTTCAGCGGGCTCCAGTAGCGTTCGTGGAATACGCCGTCAGGGTCGCGCACGTCGTAGCGCTGCACCGCCATGGCGTCGGGCCGGCGCAGGCGCAGCACCCGGCGCAGCGAATCGCCAAGATTGGATACGCCGCTGGCGGCCGGATCCTGCGGATTGTCGGGGAACACTTCGAAGATGGGCCGGCCCAGGATCGCCTCGCGCCGGGTCAAAGTGGCCCGCAAGTAGGCGTCGCTGACCGCGACGATGACCAGGCGGGCATCCAGCACCAGGCTCAGGGCGGGCGAAGCTTCGAACAGGCGGCGAAAATCCGGCGACGCGTCTGCGTTCATGAACTTTTATGCAATTGCGGGGGGTTCCAGCGATCGATACCGGCAAGGCGCTCCCTGGCGCCCGCCGTGCGGCCAACCCCGAGCCCGGCCGCCGAATCTCCGCGGTTGCCTACTATAAAACGCAAGCGCACCAAAATGGCGGCGCCGGGCCGGCCGATGGATTTGCCGCGATGCGGGGGCGTAGGATAAAAACTGCTCAACAGGCAGGTTTTGCGGCGAGGTCCGACTGGGCGATGGGTGCTGAAAGCGCGGTGGTTCAAGCCAGCGAGGTGCTGAAAAACGTGTTCGGCAGCGCCCCCGCGCTGTCGAGCGAACGGCGCGCCTGGCCGTCGGTCACCGTGTGCCTGTGGCAGATCCGCTGGCTGGATTCGTACGTGGTGCCGGAAAGCGACGAGATGATCGTGGCCTGCCACACCGGCGGCGTCAGCGCGGCCAGGACCATGCTCGGCGGCGGCTGGAGCGACCGCTGCTCCGGCCCGGGCCAGCTGCACATGATCCCGCCCGGCCACCGCACCGCCTGGAAGATCGACGGCGCGCTGCGGTTTTCCTCCATCCACCTGCCGCGCAGCCGCATTGCCGCGCATGCCGCGCGCCTGCCCGGGTTCCGCTTCGCCTTCCGCGACGCGTTCGTCTCCGGCTGCGTGGACACGCTGGTGCGCGAGCTGCGGCAGCCGCGCCAGACCGGCACGCTGTACGTCGACTCGGTCGCCGAGGCGCTCAGCCTGCACCTGCTGCGTTCGGCAGGCGGCCGGGCGGACCCGCGGCGGCCGGCGGCCTTGCGGCCCATGCTGGCGCGCGCCTGCGAGCTGATCGAGGCGCGCATCGAATCCGGCGTGGCGCTGGACGAGCTGGCCGCCGAGGCCGGTGTTTCGCGCTCGCATTTCCTGCGCACCTTCAAGGCCGCCACCGGCCTGTCGCCGCACCGCTACCTGGTGTGCCGCCGGGTGGAACGCGCCAAGCAGTTACTGCTGCGCTCGGACCTGGCGCTGGCGGACATCGCCCTGAAGGCCGGTTTCGGCAGCCAGTCGCATTTCACCGACATGTTCCGCGCGGCGACCGGCGCCACGCCGCTGCGCTTCCGCCGCGGCCGGCATTCCTGAAGCGCGCGCGCTTCGAAGTACGGCCGGACGCGATTCAATCCAGCGGCGAGGCCTGCCACAGCCCCGCCAGGATCTTGGAGTTCCACACCTCGACGATGCGGCCGTCGCGCACGCGGAACACCTCGATGCCGGAGATCTCGTCGACCTTGCCGTCCGCCCGCGTGCACCAGCCGTTGTAGACCGCGGCCACCTTGTCGCCCTCGGCGATCTCGACGATGTTGTCGAAGCGCATGCCCGGCCAGTGGCCAAAATTGCGTTCGAGCCGCTCCATCGACTCGCGCAGGCTGAGTTTCTCCAGCTTGCCGGTCTCGTGGCGCCAGGTGGGGTCGGCCAGCAGTTGCGGCGCCAGCTCCAGGCGCTTGTTCGCATACAGCTCGTCGAGGTAGATGCGGACCACTTCCTTGGGCGATGCTGCCATTTCGGGACCCCTTTTAGCCGAACACGATCACCGAGCGCGCGCCCTGGCCGTGCACCATGGTCTCGAAAGCGTCGTTGACCTGGTCCAGCGCGATGCGGTGGGTGATCATCTGGTCCAGCTTGAGCTCGCCGCGGCGGTACAGGTCCACGTACAGCGGGATGTCGCGGCTGGGCACGGCCGAGCCGTAAGCCGAGCCGATCAGCGCCTTCTGCTGCAGCAGCCCGCCGGCGCGCAGGCGCACCTCGTCGGCCGGCGGCGCCACGCCCACCGCCACTGCCAGGCCAGTCGGCCGCAGCATGGCGTAGCACAGGGCGATGGTGTCCACCCGGCCGATCGCCTCGAACGCGTAATGCACGCCCAGGCCGGTGATCTTCTTCACCGCCTTGGCGACGTCGCCCGCGGCCGGGTCGATCGCGTGGGTGGCGCCCAGCGTCTGTGCCAGCTCGCGCTTGGCCGCTACCGGATCGACCGCGATGATGGTACGCGCGCCGGCGATGCGCGCGCCCTGCACGATCGACAGGCCCACGCCGCCGCAGCCGAGCACCGCCACCGTGGTATCGGGCTTGACCTGGGCGGTGTTGAGCACCGCACCCACGCCGGTGGTGACGCCGCAGCCGATCAGGCAGACGGTTTCCAGCGGCACGTCCTTTTCGATCTTGACCAGCGAGCCGGCCGGCACCACCGCGTGCTCGGCGAACGCGGCGATGCCGCACAGGTGGTGCACGTGCGTGCCGCCGCGATGCAGCCGCGTGGTGCCGTCGAGCATGGTGCCGTTGCCCATGGTCGCCATCATCTTGATGCACAGGAACGGCTTGTTCTCGCGGCACATGTCGCAGACGCCGCAGTTGGGCGTGAGCACGCCGATGACGTGGTCGCCCGGCGCGAAGCCCTGCACGCCGGGGCCGACCGCCTCGACCACGCCGCCCGCCTCGTGGCCGGGCACCGCCGGCAGCGGCATGCGCAGGATGCCCTTCATGTAGGAATAGTCGCTGTGGCACACGCCGCAGGCGACGATGCGGATGCGCACCTCGCCGCTTTTCGGTTCGTCGAGTTCCAGCTCCTCCACGCGCAGGGGCGCGTCGATCGCTTCAAGGACCGCTGCTTTCATGTTGTCGATGGCTCCAGCCCGACCGCGTCGGGGTTCGGTTCGATTCTATTGGCAAAGCACGGCGCGCGCGCCGCGCTCAGGCTTGGGCGCGCTTGGCGATCTCCATCTCGCGCAGGTCCCGGCGGCGGATCTTGCCGGTCACCGTCATCGGAAATTCGTCCATGTACTCGATCTCGCGCGGATACTCGTGCTTGGCCAGCACCGAGCGCACGTGCGCCTGGATGCGCGCGGTCAGCTCCGGCGTGGGCTGCTGCCCCGGCATGACCTTGACGAAGGCCTTGATCGACTCGCCCACGCGCTCGTCCGGCACGCCGATGACAGCGCAGGAGGCCACGCCTTCCACGCCGATGATCGCCGCCTCCACCTCGCCGGGGCCGACGCGGTAGCCGGAAGTCTTGATGACGTCGTCGATGCGGCCCTTGAAGTAGAAGTAGCCGGTGTCGTCCTTCCAGCCGGTGTCGCCGGTCAGGTACCAGTCGCCGATGAAGCGCTCGGCGAACGCCTTCTCGTTGCGGAAATAGGTGGCCATCAGCACCGGGTCGCCCTTGCGCAGCGCGATTTCGCCCACTTCGCCGGGCGGCAGCACCGCGCCGTCGGCGTCGATGATGTCCATGCGGTGGCCCGGCATCGGCTTGCCCAGCGCCTCGATCGGGAAATCCTCCAGCGCCTTGCAGGTGCCGACGGTGGCGTTGGCCTCGGTCTGGCCGTAGGCCATGTTGAACTCGGTGCCCAGGTCCTCGCGCACCCAGCGCTTGAGCTCGGGGCTCACCGCCTCGCCGCCGGAGAAGATGCAGCGCAGGCGCAGGTTCGGGAACATCTTCTTGGGCGAGGGCAGCTCGCGCAGGCGCTTGAGCGCGGTGGGCGCGTACAGCCCGCGGGTGGCGCCGTGCCGCTCCACCATCGCCAGGGTGCGCTCCGGATCGAAGCGCGCGCTGGTGGCCAGCACCGGCACGCCGTGCGGCCAGATGCCGATCAGGCCGGTCACCAGGCCACCCACCCAGGCCCAGTCGGCCGAGCTGAAATAGAGGTCGTCCGGCTCGAAGAAATTGAACATGTAGTCCAGGCCGTTTTGCGCCGCCACCATGCGCGCGTGGTGGATCACCGCCTTGGGGTTGCCGGTGGTGCCGGAGGTGAACATCAGCAGGAACGGATCTTCCGAGGTGTACGGCCGGTCCAGGGTGAAGTCACTCGAGGCGCGCTCCATCAGCGCGTCGAAGCGCTGGCCCGGCCCCGCCGCGCCGACCACCACGACATGCTTGAAGGTTTCGATTTCCTGCGGGAAGGCGGCGAACAGTTCGGCGGTCTCGTCGTCGACCACCAGCACCTTGGCCTCGGAATGCTGCAGGCGGTAGCGCACCGCCTCCGGCGCGAACAGCTTGGAGATGGGCAGCGACAGCGCGCCGAGCCGGTGGCAGGCGAAGTGGGCGATGGCGTTCTCCGGCCGCTGCGGCAAGTACACCGCCACCACGTCGCCGCGCCCCACGCCGAGCGCGCGCAGCGCGTTGGCGAAGCGGTTCACCGCGGCCAGCATGCCGCCCCAGCTCCAGCGCTGGACGTTGCCGGCCTCGTCCTCGTAGATCAGGCAGGGGTCGTCGGCGCGGTGCTGGTGGCGCAGCAGGCAGTCGCCGACCACGCTGTAGTCGGCGGGGATGTTCCAGCGGTGGCGGGCGGCGGCATCGTCCAGGCTCTTGGCGCCGCGTACGGTTTGATCGTGCAGACCGATCATGGCAGTGGTTCCTCCTCCGGTGTCCGGCGCGCACGCCGGCGAACCCCGCCGCTGCCGCCGCTCGTGTTGTTTAAGCCGGCGCCGCCACGCGGACCGCGCCGGACCGCACCCTCGAACAGCGCCGCGCGCAAGCGGCGCCGATCCGGCCGGCAGTAGGCGGCCTGGGGTGCGTGCAGCCAGCGTAGCGCATTGCGGCCGCCGATTCGACCGGGCGCCGCATTTTCGCAGCCCCGCGCCGAGGCCGCGCGCCGGGCCGGCGGTACCGCTCAGCTATAGTGCTTCATGATCTTTTCGCCGAAGAAACGCAGCTGCTGCTTGACCACCTCCAGCGGCAGCATGCCCTGGTCCGACAGCCAGGCGAAGTACTCGGGATTGCCGACCTCCACCAGCTTGTCCATGCTTTGGCGCACCTGCTTCTCGGTGCCTGCGATCACGTAGTTGCTCTGGCGCATGCGCTCCAGCGTCCACTCGCTGCGCGGCAGCATGCCGCCCTGCTTCTCCTCTTCCGGCGTCTTGAACGCCTCGTAGAAACCGAACTCGCCCCAGAAGCGTTTCCACAGCAGGCCGACGCTGCCGGCCTCGGCGAGCTTGTTCACCTCGCCCTCGGAGCCGAAATAGAACTGCCGCAGCACGCCCACCGACTGGCCCCTGGCCAGGTTGCGGCCGTTTTCGGCGGCCACTTGCTGGTAGACACCGGTGAGGTGGCTCATCACGTCCCAGCGGCCGTTGAGGATCATCGGGATGATGCCTTCCTTGGCGGTCCAGCGGATGGTGGACTCGCTCACCGAAAACGCCTGGAACAGCGGCGGGTGCGGCTTCTGGTAGGGCTTGGGCACCACCGAAATGGCGCGGATGCGGCCGTTCTCGTCGAGCTCGCCGGGGTCGCCGAACTCGCGCGTCCAGGAGTGCGGCGGCCAGGGCGTGCCTTCTTCGTAAGGGAACGGGTACTGGTAGAACTCGCCCTTGAAGCGGAACGCCTCGTCCTTCCAGGCCATCTTGAGGATCTGGAACACTTCCTCGAAGGCGCGGCGATTGCGCAGGTCCGCCTCGCCCTGGTCGGAAACCGTGGCGCTCAGGTGCAGGTGCTGGCCCATCTGGTTGAGCCAGCGGTACTGGTAGCCGCGCGCCATGCCGACGATGGTGCGGCCCTTGGTCAGCTGGTCCAGCCAGCCGATGGTCACCGCCAGGCGGATCGGATCCCAGCCCGGCAGCACGTAGCCGACCGGGCCGACCTTGATGGTCTTGGTCTGGCTCGCCACGTGCTGGATCATGTAGGGCGTGCCGCCGACCTCCAGGCCTTCGGTGTGCAGGTGGTGCTCGGGAAAGCACACCGCCTCGAAGCCGTAGTCCTCGGCCATCTTGGCCAGCTCCACCACCTCCTGGATCATCCCCTGCCAGGCCTCGGTGCGGTAACCGATCGGGCGCAGCCGCTTGCGGTCTTCCAGGGTGCCGGGCAATGCCGGCAGGGGGAAATAGATGAACTTCATAAGGCGCAGGCTCTCCTGGACTGCGACGGCCGCAGGCGCTCTCCGGGCCGTATCCCATGGAGGCTAACGCCGGCGCCGGCCTGGAATCTTCCGGGAAGTGCTCATCCGCTATCGGGAAATGCGCGCAGAAAAGGCCGGCTCAGGTGGCGCCGCCGCGAGGCGCTGGGCCGGGAAAATGCCGGCCGGGCGGCGCGCAGGCTGTTCGGCGGCCGGAACACGGGTAAGCTCAGGCGGCACGTCGCCGAAGTCGGCCGGGGAAACTCCGGGCAAGTCCGTCCCGGACCTTTCCCAACGACGGCCGTCGGACGGCGTGGCTCTTCAACGACCTTCGATTTCGACGGCTTGCGCCGTTGAAAATGCCGGGCCTGCGTGGCCCAAGCGGGAGCGCCATGGCAAAGCTTTACCTGGACAGCAACAAGTATGAGACCGCGGAGGAACCGCTGGTGGTGGAGGCGTTCCACAGCGCGGTCAAGGACCTGGTGCGGCGCAAGCTGGACCAGCACCGCCTGTCCTGGCCGGAATTCGTGTTCGGTCCCAGCTACGCGCTGATCGATGCCGCCGAGCTGGCGCAGGTCGACCGCCGCCTGCTCGACGCCGGGTACCGCTATACCAGCTCGGCCGTGATCTCGGCCCTCGAGCGGCCGGAAGCCTACAAGCCGGTGGGGGGCCTTGGCGCCGGCGAAAGCGCGTTCTCGTTCGAACACCCCGCGGCGGTGGTGGAAGCCGCCGACGCCCGCGGCCGCGAGCGGCGCGGCCAGGGCGACAACGTGGTGGAGCATCCCGCCAACGCGGTGGGCACGGCGCGCTACTACCGCAGCATGCAGGACGTGCTGGACAGCCTCACCGGCGGCGTGCCGCCCGCAACCATCGCCATCATCGACGACAGCGGCGGCACCTTGACCGCGCCGATCCTGGAGCATTTCAAAGGGGTGATCTGCGCGGGCGGCACGGTGCGCTCGCACCTGGGCATCCTCACGCGCGAATACGGCATTCCCTGCCTGATGAACGCCCAGATCAGCGGCATCCGCAACGGCGACCGCGTGGAGATCGAAGTGTCGGCGCCGGCCAGGACCACCGAGGCCTACCAGCGCGGAATCGAGATGCCCGCCCGCGTGTGGAAGCTGACCACGCCTTGAACCAGACGCGAGCACCGATGAACGCACCACGCCTGAGCTACGCCCAGATCCTGTCCACCAACAACATCATGCGCGCCGCCGGCGAGGAGACCTACTTCCTCGGCGTCACCCGCACCGTGCAGGAATCGAAGTTCTTCCCGGTGTCGGCCTACATCATGCTGGGCTACCTCAACGCGTTCTACCGCTACCCCGCGCTGCTGCGGAAGATCGAGCGGCACATGCCGCCGGAAGATCTGGCCGACCGCGTGCGCAACGTCAGCTCCAAGGCGATGTCGATGGGCATCAACTGGTGCATGACCAACTTCTACCTGTTGGGCCGGGAGATGCTGATCAACCTGGGCCTGCTGCGCCCCCACGACGCCTGCGAGGACGTGTTCTACGTGCTGGATTTCTGGCGCCGGTACCAGCTTGCCTGGCGGCGCGAGGACGGCCACATCACCTGCAAGGAGGGCGGCCACCGTTCGCAGGTGCTGCCGGAGCGGCGCATCCAGGTGTTCCACGCGGACCTGCATCCCTGCGCCCAGGGCGACCGCCTGCACACCGCCGCGGACGCCTTCCTGGCCGCGATCTCGCAGTACGCGGTGCTGGTCGCCTGTGAAAGCCGGGCCTGCATGACCAACCACGGCCCGTACAACCTCGGCGGCGGCCGCGAGCTGCTGGTGCGCGAGTTCTACGACCTCGCCGAAGGCGACCTGCCGTGGCTCGACGGCGTCGCCGCCGACGTGCCGCATGCGCGCCTGACCGTCACCACCGCGGTCAAGGACACCCATTTCTACATCGTCGACGACTGGGGCAGCTTCGAGTCGAAGCCCGAGTACCGCGGCGAAAAGCTCTGCGGCATCGGCTTGTACACCTCCGACGAACTGTCGGAAACGCATATCCCGCTCGGCATGGGCAGCCGCGGGGAGCTCGCGGACACGCTGGAGCGCTATACCGCGATCTTCAAGGACGCCACCGCCAGGCTGTGGCGGCGCTTTGCCGGCTACACCCGCGACCAGCTGATGGATGCCGGGGCCCTGACCTACTACAACATCATCAAGGATTTCGCGCACATCGCGGGCTGTTACGAAGCAGACGACTGGAACCTGATCGACCGGCGCGCGGAGCGCTTCCGCGTGCTGCTCAACGACGAGTACGGCAACCAGGTGCTGGGCGCGCTGTTCGTGCCCTTGTCCTGCCCCAGCCACCAGTGCAGCCCCTACACGATGATGCAGCACTCCGACCTGCCCAAACGCACTTATTCGCCGCTGTCGGCCGCGCTGCTGCGGGACGAGGACTACGTGCCGACGGTCGGCGCGCTGCATCCCGGCATCACCTACCTGCCGGCCAAGGTGGACCGCTACCGCACCACGCAGGGCGTGATGGGCCTGGCCGAGCTCAACGCGCGCGTCCGCGGCTTCGTGCCGCAGCTGTGCAGCGAGCGATTCCGCCACCTCGACGACACCTGGGTCAAGTACCACTACGACACGCCGCTGGCGGACGAGCTCTACCGCATCGAGCAGCAATACTCGCGCAAGCTCGCGGGCAAGGGCGCCGGGCTGAGCCGCGACGACATCGAGCGCCTTGCGGACCCTGTATAAGGGGCTAGCCGCCCTGGCTGCGCAGCTCCGCAACCTCCGCCGCCGGTGCGGCGAGGATCGCGGCTGCCGGCGCGCCGCGCAGGTAGCGGTCCAGAAACGCCAGGCTGTAATCGACGATGGCCTGGCGGTCGCGCCGGCCGAGGTCGGTCCAGGCCAGGTGGCCGGCGCCGCGGAATTCCACGTAATACTTCGGCGCCGGCGACTGGTCATAGGCGCCGGCCGACTTGTGCAGGGTCGGCGTGACGCCGAAATCGCGCGTGCCGCCCTGGTACATCACCGGCGCGTCCAGCCGGCCCAGGGTGTGGTGCTGCACGAACGGCTGGCTGTAGGGCGACAGCGCCAGCACCGCGCGCACGCCGTCGAGCTTCCAGCCGGGCCAGGCGCCGGCCAGCCCCAGCACGGTGTAGCCGCCGAGCGAATGGCCGACCAGGCCGATCCGCGAGAAATCCGCGCGCGGGGCAAACCGCGGGTCTGCGCGCAGCGCTTCGAGCAGGCTGCGCAAGTCGTCGGCACGGTCGCGGAAGCTGTCCGCGCTCCACTGTTCAGGTTGTTTGAACGGCACCGCCGGGCGGTCGCCCCAGCTTTGGGCGCCGCCGTGGCAGGTGGCATCGCGATGGTTGGGCGCGGCGACCAGGTAGCCGGCTTGCGCGAAGGCCTCCATCAGGAAGCGCGACTGCGTGGCGCAGCCGTGGAAGCCGTGCGAAAACAGCAGCAGCGGCAGCTTGCCGCTGGCGGCATCCGGCGGCAGCCAGACCACCGCATCGAGCCCGCCCAGGCGCACGGCCTGCTCGCTGACGGCCGCGGCGGCATCGCCGGCCCGTGCCGGCACGCAGGCGCCCGCCCAGGCCAGCAGCGCAAATGCGGCCAGGCACGCCGTGCCCCTGCGCAGGCGCGGGCGGGCGGTGGCGTGATGGGCGGCGGCCGGCATGGAGCGGGTAACGCGGCGCCCCGCCCGCGGTTGACCGGCACCGTCCAAACCTTGCCGGGCTGCGTCGCATCCAAGCGGATCGGTGGCCTGTGCGGGCGTATCCTGACCGGGCCATTCCTGTTGCAAGCAACCGGCGCCGGCATTGCGGCGGACGCCAGACAAGGGAGCGTGATGAAACGATTCGACCTGCCCGCCATCGTGGCGGGCGCCGCACTGGCGTCGCTGGCATGGCTGGGCGCGGGGGCCGCGGTGGCCGACGAGACTTCCGCCAAGCCGGCGGCCGACGCCGCCGCAGGCGGCCCGTTCGC
>JADHNH010000132.1 GCA_016779605.1 Nevskia sp.
GGATCTCCTGTTCCGTCTCGCCGGCCAGCTTGAGACCGCGCGGCCCTGGGCGGGCCGCAAGCCGCGGCTCTGGGCAGGCGACTTGCCGTAATTGGCGAATTGCCGCGCCCCGCCGTTTGCCCGGCGAGCGGGATTCATCAGTTGCCAGCGGCGCGTTGCCTGCGTTCGATCATGCACAACCGGTCGCGTGCTCTAATCATCCCGGTTGGAGCGGGATCCGGCCCGACCCCTGCACTTCGCCGGCCGCCCCGTTTCAAGCGGCCGATTCGGCCCCCCAATGCGCCCGAAGCGGCTCCCATTGGGCCTGATTGGATACTTCTGTTACGCTCGGCGCAGGGATGGGGGTAATCAGCCGGTCGCGCTGCACTCCAAAACGCAGAACAAAGCTGGGGGAGCGGCCTTGAAGAAGAAATTCGATTTACCTGCGGAAGCGTTACCGCTTCTGCCGTTCGGCTTGGTGCGCCTGGGCGCGAAACTGGTGGCCGCGGCGCTCGCACTGGCTGTGACCGGAGCGGGCGCGCAGGCGATGCCAACGCCGCTCGAGCAACAGTGCTTCAACCAGGCGCAGGGACAGGTCGCCTGGAACCAGCAGGGCAACCGCAACTGGGCGCCGGCAAACCTGCGCAATCTCTGCCGCGGAACCACCAACCCAGCGGCGACGATTGCCTGCTTTCAATTCCAGATCCAGGCGAATGCTTCCTGGAGCCAAGCCATCGGCGCGTGCAAGGCCGGTGGCGCGGGCGGCGCCCAAGCCGCGGGTACCACGGCCGCAGGGCCGGCGGGCCGCGACGCCGAGGCCGCGGCGGGAATCAACGGCCGCACCGCCACCGTGGTGGTCTTCGGCCAGTCGGGCCAGAAGCTGGGCGACTACCGGCAGATCAAGCCCAATCGCTGGGCGGAGACCGGCGCGGACGGCTCCGTTCATTTCCGCTTCAACGAGATGCAGCGCGACGACTGGTCGGTGTACCTCGTGGACCCTTCGCGTGGCGTGAGGATTCAGCTTGACCTGTACACCCGCCAGGTCAAGTACGCCGATGCCACCTCGCCGGCACAGCGACCCCTTTATGACGTGCTCTCCGCCTCGTCGACGCCCATCGCGGGCTCCATGGCCGCGACGCCCGAGCCCGGCGTGGAGATCGCCCCGGCGCACGGAACCCAGCCGGCAACGGCGGGCGGAAGCGGCCAGATCGATTCGTCCTTTGTCGTGCTGCGCTCCGGCCCGGTGAACGGCGCCGCCGACGCTGCGGCGAAGTGCGGAACGATCTGCGTGGCCAGCCAGGGCTTCAGCGGCCGCTGGGCAATCACCAACGCGCCGAACCTGGGTGTGTGCCAATGCAACGCCAGGCCCCCGACCGGAATCAGGCCCAACGAAGTCGTCTCGCAGCCGATCCAGACCAACGACGACGCCGGCCGGCTCTGCCCGGCGGCCTGCCAATGGTACGGCGGCGGTGATGGAAGCTGGCGCCGCATGGCCGACGGCACTTCTCTGTGCGGATGCGTTCAGCAGGTTCAGCCCTGAGGCGGGTGCTGGAGCCGTAGCCGTCGATCGACAGCGGTTGAGGATGAGCCATGCGCCCTTTGAAGCTCCTGCCGCCCCGCGACCGCATGGGGAAAGCCCTTGCCGGTGTGATCGGCGCAGTTGTCGCCCTGGCGGCGGCGGCCCAAAACCAGGCTCCCGGCGCTGCGGCTAACCCGCAGTACGCTGCTCCGCCCGTCACCGGGCAAGCCACGAGCGGCACCTACGGCCCTGCGCCGCAACCGCAAGGGCAGAATGGCGCTCCGCCAGTCACGGGGCCGGCAGCGGCCGCGCCGTATCAGCAACTGCAGCTCGGCCCGGACGGCAAACCGCAGTACCAGCAGCTACAGCTTGCGCCCAACGGCAACCAGCAATACCACGCACCGCCCAACGCCGGTGCCGGTGGCGGCCAATATCAGCAATTGCAGCTCGGCCCCAACGGCGGCGAGCAGTACCACGCACCGCCCAATGCCGGTGCCGGCGGCGGCCAATATCAGCAATTGCAACTCGGCCCCAACGGCGGCGAGCAGTACCACGCACCACCCAATGCCGGTGCCGGCGGCGGCCAATATCAGCAATTGCAACTCGGCCCCAACGGCGGCGGGCAGTACCATGCACCACCCAACGCCGGTGCCGGTGGCGGCCAATATCAGCAATTGCAGCTCGGCCCCAACGGCGGCGAGCAGTACCACGCACCGCCCAACGCCGGTGCCGGTGGCGGCCAATATCAGCAATTGCAACTCGGCCCCAACGGCGGCGGGCAGTACCACGCACCGCCCAACGCCGGTGCTGGTGGCGGCCAATATCAGCAATTGCAACTCGGCCCCAACGGCAACGAGCAGTACCACGCACCGCCCAACGCCGGTGCCGGTGGCGGCCAATATCAGCAATTGCAGCTCGGCCCGGACGGCAAGCCGCAGTACCAGCAGCTGCAACTCGGGCCCAACGGTACTGAGCAATATCACGCACCGCCTGGCAGCGCGGCTAGCGAAGGTCACTACGTCCCGGTGCCGCCGAACGAGGTTGGTCGGCCATACAGCTCCCTGCCGGTCAACAAGGGTGAAGTCAACGGCGGCTACAGCGCGCTGCCGGTGAACAAGGGTGAAGTCAACGGCGGCTACTCCGCGCTGCCGGTCAACAAGGGCGAAGTCAACGGTGGCTACTCCGCGCTACCGGTGAACAAGGGCGAAGTCAGCGGCGGCTACAACGCGCTGCCGGTGAACAAGGGCGAGGTCAACGGCGGCTACTCCGCGCTGCCGGTGAACAAGGGCGAGGTCAACGGCGGCTACTCCGCGCTGCCGGTCAACAAGGGCGAAGTCAGCGGCGGCTACAGCGCGCTGCCGGTCAACAAGGGCGAAGTCAACGGCGGTTACAGCGCGCTGCCGGTGAAGTCGACCGAGGTGAATGGCAAGCCGAATACCGGCGCAGCGACTCCAGAGGCCGAAACGCATTTCAGCGGCGTGGCCGGGACCGCCGGCGCCGGCGCGCTGGGTGCGGCGGTTGGCGCCGGGGGTGCCTTGATCAATCAGGCCGTTCAAGGCAAGCCGATCACCTACCACGACCCGACCAAATGGAACACCAACACCACGGTCAAGGACCTGTGCTGGAGAGACAGTTATCCCAACGGCGCCGGCGTGGTGCAGAACGGCTGTCCCGCCGATCGCGAATGGCGCGACAGCATGTGCTACAAGAAGTGCAATCCCGGCGAGACCGGGTCGATGACCATGTGCAAGAGCGACTGCCCGGCCGGTTACCGCACCGATCCGCTGACCTGCTGGCGCGACGTGTCGATCGTCTCCGCCGACAACTCCAGGTGCCCCTGGTACGACACCTGCGGCCTGATCAGCGCCAAGGGCTGCTCGGTCTGCCCCGCCGGCTCCCACAACGACGGCTGCACCTGCCGCGTGGACGCCGACATGAAGCCGCGCACGCGCGACGTGGGCATCGGCATTGCCGGCAGCGGCTGCCAGGCGGGGTACGAGAAGGATCCCCACGGGCTGCTGTGCTACCCCACCTGCAAGGCCGGCTACCAGATGGTCGGGCCAGTGTGCTGGAACCAGACATGCCCGGCGGACTACCCCGTGCAGTGCGGCGCATCCTGCGCCGTGTCGCACGATGCCTGCGCGCTCAGCACCGAGAGCCAGGTGCTCACGCCGCTGCAGGTGGTCACCAACGTCGTCGGCATCGTCGTCACCGGCGGCGCCTCGGCGGGGGCCGAAGTGGCGGCCGAGGCCGGCTCCGAAGCGGCGACCAAGGCAGCCATCGCGGCCTCGCTCAAGGCGGCGGCGCAGAAGGCGGGCAAGAACCTGGCCGACTCGGCCGTATCCTCCGCATCGTCGACCATGGCCGCGGCATCCGTAACCGGCCAATTCGATTACTACAGCCTGGATCCCACCGGCGTCGCCGCGGTCGTGGAAGCCTACAACAAGCCCATCTGCAACGTGCCGCAGCAGTGAACCGAGCCTGATGCCGTCCGCTGCGCAAACCTGATCAGCGCATACGAGCGTCTGCTTCAGGATCGGTCGGCAAGGCCGAGGCGGTGGCCGACCGCGTAGGCCTGCTGGCGCGTTTCGATGCCCAGCTTGGCGAAGATGTTCTTGAGGTGGAACTTGACGGTGTTTTCCGAAACGTAGGAACGCTCGGCGATCTCGCGGTTGCCGAGCCGCAGGCTCAGCAGGCGGAAAATCTCCTTCTCGCGCTCGGTCAGCGCCTGCAGCTCCGGAGATTCGGCAGCCGCTGCAATGCCGGCCGCGCTGCCAGTGGACCGCGCCACCGTCTCGCCGCCGCCGGCCACCCGCTGCGCGTGCAGGAGCGCGGCATCCGGCCGACGCGCTTCCGGCTCCTGCTGCAGCAAGGCCCTCACCAGCGCCAGGGCCGCCGGGCCTTCATCGAGGAACACGCGGATGTGGCCGTGCGGCGCCGCCAGCTCGAGCGCGCGCGCCATCCTGCGCAAGGCCGGCACGCGCAAGCCGCGCCGCTCCAGCAGCAGCGCCTGCAGCACGTCCAGGCGCAGCTGCCGGTACAGGCGCCGGCTGTCCGCGCTGCGCTGCGCATCCAGCAAGCGGGCGGCGGCGTCCAGGCGCCCGGCGGCCATCGCCAGCCGGATCTCGCCGAAGCGCGCGCTCTCGATATCTTCCGATACCGGCGTCCACGCCTGCGGCATTGCCGGTCCGTGCCCGGCGCAGGCGCGCACCGCCAGCTTGCGGGCGTGGGCCAGGGAGCCGCCGAGCAGTGCCAGCCGCGTGCGCTCCCAGTCGAACAGCCGCGCGATGCGCGGCCACCCGCGTCCGATGGCGATGCGCTCGGCACGCTCCAGCACTTGGTTGCCGGCGTCCTCGCGGCCGCGCGCGAAGGCGGCGCGCGCCACCGGGATATGCCCCAGCGGCAGGAAATCCGGCAGGATGCATTCCAGCATCGCCTCGCCGAATTCCTCGAAGATCGCATCCACCGCGTCCAGCGCGTTGGCCTCGTAGAGCGACCACGCCGCGCAGGAGGCCAGCGCCGCCGAAACGAAGGTCTTGTCGAGTACCGCGCGCTGGCTGTCGAGCCCGCGCTCGAAGCAGGCATGCGCCAGCGCCAGCCGTCCCTGCAGCATCAGGCCGATCCCTTCGAAGCAGGCGGTGTAGCCGCCGGCGAAGGACGTGTCCGCGCGCGGGTTGAACGCCTTGGCGCGGACCAGGTGCCGCGCGGCTTCGTCGAATGCGCCGGTGATGATGGCGCGGTACGCCTGCGCGTTGGACAGCGCCGCCTGCTCGAACCGGCCGAACGCCGTGCCTGCCGCGTCCGACGGCTGCAGGCGCTCGATGTGTGCGAGCGCCTGCGGGATATCGTCGACGGACAGCGAGGTGACGCTCAGCAGGATGTCCTGCCCCGCCGTGGTGGCCAAGGGGCCGGCGGGCGCTTCGTGCCGCTGCAGCAGCGCGAAGTAGCGCTCCAGGTTCTTGCGGCGGCGCGGAAACACCATGGCCCAGGCGGCCTTGAGCGCCAGCTCCGGGCGCCGCTCGACCGTTTCGGGCGGCAGCAGCTCCAGCCAGCGCTCCACGGTGGACATGTGGCCGTCGGCGACCAGCTCCGACGACCATTCGTCCAGCACGTCCGCCGCGAACTCGAAATCGGAGCAGGCGACCGCATGGTGCAGCGCCTCCTCCAGGTCGCCGTGCCGCCGCAGCCAGCGCGCCGCCCGGCGATGGATTTGTGCCACGCGCGCCGGATCGGCCTGCCGCAGTTGGTCGGCCAGGAAGGAGGAGAACAACGGGTGGTAACGAAACCAGCGCAGTTCCGCATCCAGCGCCCGCAGGAACAGGCCGCCGCGCTGCATCGCCACCATCGTGGCCTGCGCGCCGGCGCAGCCGGCGACCTCTTCGCACAGCGGCGCAGTCAGCCGCCGCAGCAGCGAGGTTTCCAGCAGGAACGAACGCCGCGGCTCCGGCTGCGCGCTGAGCACGGCGTCCGCCAGGTAGTCGGCCAGCTCGCGCGGCGTGAAGCGGTCCAGCGGCTGCAGCGCTTCGTGCGTGGAAGGTCTTTCCAGGCTCAGGCGGAACAGCTGCACCGCCGCGGCCCAGCCTTCGGTGCGTCGGAAAATGGCATTGACCTCGTCCGCCGACAGCGCAATGCCCGGCGCGGCGCGGAAGAAGTGCGCCACCTCCTCCTGCGAGAAGCGCAGCTCGTCGGCGCGCAGCAGCAGTGCATGCCCGCCCACCACCAGGCGCGCCAGCCCCAGCTCGGGCAGCGTGCGCGCGCCGATGAAGATGCGCAGGTTGGCCGGGGCGCGCACCAGGAAGTCGCGGCAGAACGCGAGAATCGCAGCGTCGGTCAGGGACTGGAAGTCGTCGAAGAACAGTGCGGCCGGCTGCTGCCCGCGCGCGAGCCTGGCGATCAGCCAGTCCGAGCGGTAATGCGCCGCCTCGTCGGCGCCCGCGCCCGGCTCGCCGCCGCCCAGGCGCGCGCTCACCCGGCGCAGATGCGCGGAGAAGCGGTGGCTGTCGTTGTCGCCCTCGTCGAGGCTGATCCAGCCGGTGCGTGCACCTTCGGCCCGGCAGCGGTTCTCGATCTGCGCGAGCGTGGTGGTCTTGCCGTGCCCGGCCGGCGCCTGCAACACCACGATGCGCGCGGCGTGCCGGCCGAACACCCGCTGCAGGATCGCCGCGCGCGGCACCGCGCCCGCCGTGCGCGGCACCGACAGCTTGTGCGGGTCGGCACTGGCCGGGGCGGCATCGGCCTGCTTGCGGCGCGTGCTCATGGATGGGCGTGCAGGATGGCGCGTGCCGGCACTTTGCGGCCGGCACAGCATACCCGACCTACCCGGACCGGGTAGGTCGAAGCGCGCTGCGGGTCCCGCAGACTGGCATTCGGGGCGACCCGCGCCGCACGCAGCGGCCGCGCCGGCGCCCACGCGACCAAAAAAATGGAGGAGACGCATGAACGCGAAAACCAAGCTGCACTACGAGCTGATCTGTTCCTGGAGCGGCATCCTGTTCGTGGTGACCTACGTCGCCTGCCTCGGCGGGATCGCCGGCTTCCTGCCGCCGCCCTCGCCCAACCTCAGCGCCGAGGCGATGGGCCAGCACTGGGCGGACCACCACGACGGCATCGTGCTCGGGGCCACGCTGGCCTCGGCGTTCGGCGTGCTGCTGCTGCCCTGGTCCGCGCAGCTCAGCGTGATGCTGGCGCGCATCGAGGGACCGGGGCCGGTGCTCAGCATCGTGCAGGGCATGGGCGGCGCGCTGACCGGCTGGATCATGGTGTCCACGCCGATCCTGTGGCTGGCCGCGGCCTACCGGCCCGCCATCCCCGCTGCGCTGGTGCAGTCGCTGACCGACAGCGCGTGGATGACGCTGTGCATGACCTACGCCGTGACCACGGTGCAGTTCTGGGCGATTGGCCTGGTGGGCCTGGCCGACACCAGCCCGCATCCGCTGTTCCCGCGCTGGCTGTGCTGGCTGACGCTGTTCACCGGCACCATCTGGATCGTCAACGACGCCATCCCTTACCACAAGACCGGCCCGCTGGCCTGGGACGGCGCCATCACCTTGTACACGCTGTTCTCGTTCTGGCTGGGCACCAGCCTGCTGATCAGCGTGTACATGGTGCGCAAGGTGTCGAGCCGGCTAAGCGAGGCGGTGCCGGGCGCGGCGTTCGCCTCGTAGAGCATCTGCAATTCGAGAGCATACAAATGAATTATCCGGCCTCCCGCAAGCAGGACCATCGAGTAAGGACTTCCCGCGCCTTCCTGCCCTCTACACTTGGGGGAGAGGGTTGGGTGAGGGGTGGAACGCAGCGGATGCGGCGGCGACGGCCGCGCACGCTGTCGATGCCTACCTCTCAACCTGTCCTTATCGCCCAGGGGGAGTAGGAACGTTCTCCACCGAGCGCCCGGCGCCGCGTGTGAAAATTGCAGGCCCGGCGCGGCAAGCCAGCCATTCATCCATTTGAGGCCGCCAGCGGCCTTCGAGAGCAGAGCACCCATGAACAAGCCAGTGAAGTTCGACGCCAGCGGCAAGCCGCACATCCCCACCGCCGAGGAGCTGGGCTTCGACCCCGCGGAGATGCGGCGCAAATACGACGCCGAGCGCACCCGCCGGCTGCGGCCGGACGGGGCCAGGCAGTACCTGGACATCGAGGGGGACCTGAAGCAGTACAACGACGACCCCTACATCACCGCCAGGATCGAGCGCGCGCCGGTCACCGAGGACATCGAGGTGGCGATCCTCGGCGCCGGCTTCGGCGGCATGCTGCTGGCCGCGCGCCTGCAGGAAGCGGGCATCCGCAGCTTCCGCATCATCGAGCGGGCCGGCGACTTCGGCGGCACCTGGTACTGGAACCGCTACCCCGGCGCGCAGTGCGACGTGGAGTCTTACATCTACCTGCCGCTGCTCGACGAGACCGGCTACATGCCCAAGGAAAAGTATTCCTTCGGCCCCGAAATCTACGAGCACGCCCAGCGCATCGGCCGCCACTACGATCTCTACCCGCGCGCCCACTTCCAGACCCAGGTGCGCGAGCTGCGCTGGGACGAGGCCGGCAGCCGCTGGGTGGTGCGCACCGACCGCGGCGATGTCTTCAACGCGCGGCACGTGGTGATCTCCAGCGGCTCGCTCAACCGGCCCAAGCTGCCCGGCCTGCCCGGCATCCGCGGCTTCAAGGGCCACATGTTCCACACCAGCCGCTGGGATTACGCCTACACCGGCGGATCCTCGGAAGGCAACCTCGACAAGCTCGGCGACAAGCGCGTGGGCATCGTCGGCACTGGCGCCACCGGCATCCAGTGCATCCCGCACCTGGGCAAGGCCGCCGGGCACCTGTACGTGTTCCAGCGCACGGCGTCCTTCGTGGACGAGCGGCGCAACTCGCCCACCGACCCGGCCTGGTACCGCTCGCTCAAGCGCGGCTGGCAGGCCGAGCGCAACCAGAATTTCGCCAGCCTGCTCGCCGGCATCCCGGTGGAGACGGACCTGGTCAGCGACGGCTGGACCGACCTGTTCAAGTCCCTGAACGAGCTGCTCGGCGGCGCCGGCGCGGCCAGCCTGAGCCCGGAAGAGTTGGCCCTGCTCGGCGAGATCGTGGATTACCGGCACGGCAACCGGCTGCGCGCGCGGGTGGACTCCATCGTGAAGGACCCTGCCACCGCCGAGGCGCTCAAGGCCTGGTACCGTCCCTGGTGCAAGCGGCCCACCTTCAACGACGAGTACCTGCCCACCTTCAACCGCCCCAACGTCACTTTGGTGGACACCGGCGGCAAGGGCGTTGACCGCGTCACCGAAAAGGGCGTGGTGGTGGATGGCGTCGAGTACGCGCTCGACTGCCTGATCTTCGCCACCGGCTTCGAGGTGAGCCGCGTCACCTATACGCACCAGGCGGACCTGGAGATCTTCGGCCGGAACGGCCAGAAGCTGGGCGACCACTGGGCGCAGGGCATGCGCACCTACCACGGCCTGCTCAGCCACGGCTTCCCCAACCTGTTCCACATGGGCTTCACTCAGACCGGCTTTTCGCCGAATTTCTCCGACAACCTCAACCGCCAGGCCGAGCACATCGCCGGCGTGCTCGCCGAGGTGGCGGCGCGCGGCCGCACGTCCGTGGAGGCCACGCAGCAGGCCGAGGCGGACTGGGTTGCCCTGGTCAATTCGCCCAACCAGATGACCGAGTACCTGGCCAACTGCACCCCCGGCTACTACAACGCCGAAGGCACATCCAAGGGCAACGACGGCTTCCTGCAGGGCCAATACCCCGGTGGCGGCGTGCAGTTCTACGAGATGCTGGCGCAGTGGCGGGCCAAGGGGGACTTGGCGGGGCTGAGCTTGCGCTGAGGCATGTGCTACTCCGCGCAAGCCTGGGCTGCCTATCAACGCTACGTGCGCGAGTTCGGCGCGCACATAGCGTTTCAGGATTTCGTCCGGATCTATGGCCACCGGGGCATCGATCCACGGATCAGGATTCCCAAGGCGATGGACGCCGCCTTCGCCCACCCGCAGACGGCCGAGGAGCGCCGGGTGAAGGCACTGATCAACGAATGGGACGCCGGCCAGGCGCGCAAGCTGGAGGCCGATCTGTTCAAGCAGCGCGCTCGGCTGGTGGACGCCGAGCGCAAGCTGAAAGCGAAGCCGACGAAGGCCGCAGCCGAAAGCAAGCGCATTGCCGCCGAGAAAATTTCCTGGGCGCTGGGGCAAGCTCGACGATCTTCGTCGCACGGACCTGAAGCCGCGTGATTCGCGGATATTTCCCGCCTGGTACGTCCCCGTCATGATCTGCGAAGACGGGCGCCGGATAGTGAAGCCGATGCGCTACCCGAAAAAGCGAAAAAGGGGAAAAGTCCCCCTTTTCCGTCCCGCCGCTGCAAAACGCCTCTCCCTCGCCCGATAAGCGCGGCGCAGTTGCGCTTGCGTCCGCACTTTCAGTGCGGGGGAACTCCCCAACGCCTGAAGGCTTGTCTCTGTATGTACAAATGGCATACAATGATCGTGTGCGAATCGAATGGGGCGAGGCGAAGCGAGCAGCCAATCTGCGCAAGCACGGCGTGGACTTTGCTGACGCTGTCGGTGCCCTACTCGACCCGCACAACTTGACACGTGAGGACGATCACGCCGGCGGTGAACAGCGATTTGTGACGCTGGGACGCGGGTACTGCGAACGGTTGCTGCTGGTGGTTTGGACCGAGCGCGACGAGGAAGTGTTGCGGATCATTTCGGCACGGAAAGCCAGCCCCGGCGAAGCATGTGCCTACGAGGATTGAACCAATGCGTAAGGAATACGATTTCAGCAAGGCCAAGCGTGTGAAGGACGTTCCGGCGCTCGCGAAACTCCAAGCGGAAAACGCCGGCAAAGAGCGCATCACCATACGACTCGATGCGGAGGTGTTGGCATGGTTCCGTAAGCAGGTGCAGGATGGCGGAAACTATCAGACGCTCATCAATGAGGCCTTGCGTGCCCACCTTGCCGAACGCGAGGGTACGTTGGAGCGGACCCTACGCCGGGTCCTGCGCGAAGAGTTGGGACAGCGGGCGGCATAACGAGTGCTCTAGGGTCATAGGGCGGATTGGCCTCGGCAGACACCTGATCCGCCTTCCGCGAAAGGCGGAGTACGCTGGCGCTAATTCCCCCACCGCGGCTTTCCTCACCCCCGCCCCGGCGCCAACAACTCCAGCAGCTTCTCGTCCGGCCCGAACAGTCCATTCACCGCTGTGCCGATCGTCTGCACGCAGACGTGGTCCGCGCCGGCCGCCAGATGCGCGTCGATGCGATCGCGGATGCGGCGCTCGTCGCCCCAGGCGACGATGGCGTCCACCAGGCGGTCCGAGCCGCCGCCGGCGAAGTCGGCGTCGCCGAAGCCCAGGCGGCGCCAGTTGTTCACGTAGTTGGGCAGCGTGAAGTAGAACTCCA
>JADHNH010000133.1 GCA_016779605.1 Nevskia sp.
CGCCTCTCGCCTCTCACCTCTCGCCTCCCGTAAATCACCGCGGCATCGCGTCCAGGTAGGCGCGCAGCAGGCCGACGCTGCGGCTCAGGTCCGGCAGCGGCGGCGCCAGCTCCAGGGTGCGCAGCCGTTCCAGCTCGGCGTGCGCGGCCTCCACCGCCGGGTCCTCGGGCCGGTAATAGTCGGCCAGCCATTGCAGCGCCGAGTCGAGCGCGCCGCGGAACGCGGCGGTGTCGCCCAGCAGCAGCGCGGCGCGCGCCGATTCCAGCTTGAGCGCGTAGAGCTGCATCACCAGGGCTTCCTGTTCCGGCGGCAGCAGGCGCTCCACCGGCTTGTCGGTGCGGCGCACGATGAACACCGCCGCCAGCATGTCGCGCAGCGAGCTCCAGCCGCGCGACCACCAGCCGCCGCTGCGTTCCTGCGCGGCCGCCGCGGCGGCGGTCTGCGCCACCGGCTGGCGCACCGGGCGCTCGCGCAGCGGCAGCGCCGGCGCGCGCGCGATCAGCTCGCCCAGGCTCAGGGCGGCGGCCGCGCGGTCGACGCTGTGCACCGCCTGCAGCGCGGCGCGCTCCTGTGCCACCGCCTTGCGCACCTCGAACAGCTTGGGCTCGGCCAGCGTCGACAGGCGGTCGTCGGCGAGCTGCAGCGCCGTCGCCGCGCCGGCGGCGTCGCGGGCGAGCTGCACGCGGTCGTTGGCCAGCAACAGCAGTTGCTCCACCGCCACCAGCTGCGCGCGCGTGCGGCCGCCGTTGAAATCGGCCGACAGCCGGGCCAGCGCCTGCTCGCTGTCGCCGGCGCGGCTCTGCAGCCGCGCCAGGTCGTCGGCCTGGTCGTGCTGGGCGGTGGCGAAGTCGGCCTGGCGTTCGCGCAGCTGCTCGGTCTCGGCCTGCAGGTCGGCCAGTTCGTGGCTGAGGCGGCGCAGCAGCGTGTCCTGCGCGCTCACCACTTCTTCGGTGTTGTGGTTGAAGCGCCACAGGCGCCAGCCGCCCAGCCCGGCCAGCCCGACCAGCAGCAGCGCCAGCGCGATGCCTGCGATCCAGCCGGTTCGTCTGCCGCGGGGCGGCGGTGGAGCGTCGTATTCGGTCATCGGCTCATGACGGGGTACAGAGTGGGGACCGGGATGGAGCGGTGCCTGGCGGCATGCGGCAGTGCCGCCGTGCCGGCCGGCAACGCGGGCGGCGCTCCCGCCTGCTGAACGAGGCCCATTTTACTGGCCGGCGCGCCAATCTTGTAACAACGCCACGAACTCCGCGTCCGCCACCCGCGCCGGCACCAGCGGCGGGCGCTGGAATCCGAGCTGCCGGGCCAGCGCGGCGACCCGCCGCGACGGCACCGCCAGCTGCAGCTCCAGCAGGCGTTCGCGGCTGTCCGCGGGCACCACGGCGCAGAGGCGCTCGAGGCTCTCGCCGCTGGTGACGACGGCGGCCTGCGCCAAGCCTACCTGCTGCGCCACCTGCGCGGGGTCCGCGGGCTCCGGCACGCGCCGGTACACCGCAACGGTCGCCACCGCCGCGCCGCGCGCGCGCAAGCCCTCCGCCAAGCCCGCCAGCGTGTTCTCGCCGGTCACGATCAGCACGCGCCGGCCCGCGGCGGCCTGCAGCTCCGGCGCCGCCAGCAGGCCCTCGCCGCCGTCGCCGCGAACAGGTGCCAGTACGCCGGCAAATCCGGCATCGCGCAGCGCCTCGGCGGTGGCGGCACCCGCTGCGGCGAGCAGCGGCGGCCACGGGCCGGCATGCAGGCCCAGGCCGTGGCGCACGGCGTTGACGCTGGTGAAGATGCACAGGTCGAAGGCGTCCGCGCCGGCCAGCCGCTGCGCCGCCGCCGCCGGGTCGGCGGCCGGGACAATCGCCAGCAGCGGCAGCGGCAGCGCTTCGCCGCCGGCCTGCTCGATCAGCCGGCACAGCGCTGCGGCCTGCTGCGCCGGTCGCGTCACCAGCACCCGCAGTCCCCGCAGCGGCGCTGCGGTCACGTCGCCACGCCGAGGGCGGCCAGGATTTCGCGCGCGCCCGCTTCCAGCAGCTGCTCGGCCAGCCGGCGCCCGATGTCGGCGGCGTGCGCGGCTTCGCCTTCGAGCGCGGCGCGGACCATGCGGGAGCCGTCCGGCGCCGCCACCAGCGCGTCGAGATGGATGCGCGCGCCGCGCAGGGTGGCGTGGCCGGCCACCGGCACCGTGCAGGCGCCGCCCAGGCGCGCGTTGAGCGCGCGCTCGGCGGCCAGCCGGGTGGCCGAGGCGGCGTCGTGCAGCGGCGCCAGGCGTTCGCGCGTGGCGGTGTCCGCGCTGCGGCACTCGATGCCGATCACGCCCTGGGCGATCGCCGGCACGAACTGCTCCACCGGAAAGCTTTCGCGGATGCGCGCCTGCAGGCCCAGGCGCAGCAGCCCGGCGCCGGCCAGCAGGATGGCGTCGAAGGCGCCCTCGTCGAGCTTGCGCAGCCGCGTGCCGACGTTGCCGCGCAGGGTCCGCACCGCAAGGTCCGGCCGCAGCGCGCGCAGCTGGGCCTGGCGCCGCAGGCTGGCGGTGCCCACCACGCCGCCCGGCGGCAGCGCCGCCAGGCCGGCATAGCGCAGGCTGACCAGCGCGTCGCGCGGGTCCTCGCCGGCCAGGAACGCGCTCAGGCACAGGCCCTCGGGCAGCTGCGCCGGCACGTCCTTCATCGAATGCACCGCCAGGTCTGCGCGCCGCTCCAGCAGCGCCTGCTCCAGCTCCTTGACGAACAGGCCCTTGCCGCCGGAGGCCGCCAGGCTGCGGTCGAGCAGCTGGTCGCCGGCGGTGGTCATCGGCACCAGCTCCACCGTCAGGCCCGGATGGACGCGCTCGAGCAGGCCCTTGACGTGGTTGGCCTGCCACAGGGCGAGCGGACTTTGGCGGGTGGCAATTCGAAGCATTGCGGTCGTAGGGCGGGCCGTGCCCGCCGTTGCGAGCGGGAGGGCGGGCACGGCCCGCCCTACGTCACTCGGTATTGTCGTCGGTGAGGAAGCGCCGCACCTCGGCCAGCCGGCGCCGGCTCACCGGCAGCAGGGTGGGAGCGTGGCGCACGCGCAGCCAGTGCTGCGACTCGTCGGTCTTGCCGCGCTCCAGCCCGGCGATGAAGCGGGTGGCCACCAGCGCCTTGCGGTGCACGCGCAGGAACCAGGGCGAGAAGTCGTCTTCCAGCGTCTTCAGCGATTCCTCGATCAGCACCTCGCCGTGCAGGTGGCACACGGTGGTGTATTTCTGGTCGGCCAGGAAGTAGACGATGTCGTCCACCGGCACCCGCACCAGGCCCTCGCGGGTGGTCGCCAGCACGAACTCGCGCTTCGGCCGCGAGCCGGGCGTGGCCGCCGCCACCGGCTTTTGCGCGCGCGACAGCTTGCGCACGCGCTGCAGCGCCTCGCGCAGCTTTTCCTTGCGCACCGGCTTGAGCAGGTAGGCGTCGGCCTGGGCGTCGAACGCCGACAGCGCGTGCTCGGGATAGGCGGTGATGAAGATGATCGCCGGCGGCATCTCCTCTTCCTTGATCGAGCGCGCCACCTGCAGGCCGTCGACCATGCCCATGCGCACGTCGAGCAGCACCACGTCGGGCTCTTCGTCGCGGATGATCTCCAGCGCGCTCTCGCCGTCGCCGGCCTCGCCGATCACCTCGTAGCCGGGGAACTCCGCGATCAGACGCCGCAGGCGCTCCCTGGCGAGCGGCTCGTCGTCAACGATGACCACTCTCATGGCCGGTCTCTCATGCCCAGTCCCTCATGCCCCGTCCCTTGCACCCAGTCTCACGTTGCGCCCCATGCGCCGCCTCATAGCTGCTCCCCCCCGTCTCCGCCGTGCTGGACGAACGGCAGGCGCAGCCTGGTGCGGAACAGCGGTGCGGCCCCGCCCAGGTCCTGTCCCATGATGAGTTTGGCACGCTCGCCGTAGATCAGCTTAATACGCTGCGCGATATTGTTCACGGCGGTGCCGCTGCCCTCGGTGTGCGGCGCGGCTTCCTCCGGCGGCAGCGGGTTTTCCACGTCCACCGTCAGGAAGTCGCCGTCGCGCCGGCCGGCGATGCGCAGGGTGCCGCGCGAGCGCAGGCGCGAGATGCCGTGGTGCACGGCGTTTTCCACCAGCGGCTGCACCAGCAGGCGCGGCAGCTCGCCGTCCAGCGCGTCCTCGGCCACGTCCCAGTCGATCGCCAGCTTGTCGCCCAGGCGGATCTCCTCGATGCGCAGGTAGCCGCGCACCACTTCCAGCTCCTCGCGCAGGGTCACCAGCCGCTGCCGCGCGTCCAGGCTGACGCGGAACAGGTCCGCCAGGTCCACCACCATTTCCTCGGCCTTGTCGGGCCGGATCGAGATCAGCTCGGCCAGGCTGTTGAGCGAGTTGAACAGGAAATGCGGGCGGATGCGCGCCTGCAGCGCCAGATAGCGCGCCTCGGCCTCGGCGCGCGCCTGCTCCTGCCACTGGTGGCGCTCCCAGAAATAGCGCAGCAGCAGCAGCGACACGATCGAGCTGATCAGCACGTTGCGCACCGTGAACGGCCACGGCGTGGCGCCCAGCGGCATCGCCAGGTGCAGATGCTGGTCCAGCTGCCAGGCCAGCAGGGACATCGCCAGGGTCACCAGCAGCAGCAGGCCCCAGCAGACGAAGAACACCAGGCCCACCTGCGCCAGCTTGATCCAGCGGCGCAGCGCGCACAGCGCCGCCGCGCTGCACAGCGCGATCCACTGCAGGAATATCGACAAGGTCACGAAGCGCAGCTGCGCCGCCTCGTTGCCGACGGTGCTGGCCAGCGACAGCACCACCACCACCAGCTCGATCACCGCGCCGAGCTGCAGCAGCGCGCGGCCGCTGCAGAAGTTCGGGATGATGCTGCCCTGCTGCGGGCGCCGCACGACCTGCGTCTTCATCGGGCCGCAGGAGCTCCCCGCGCCGCGATCGCGGCAGCGCCCGCGACGCTGCGGCGGCTGTTGTCGGGGCGGTCGGGCATGTCCGGGCCATTCTGGCACAGGCCCGCCGGGCCGGGTGGCTTTACAATTCCAGCCCCGAAACCCCGCTTGCAGGCGCACGGCCATGAGTTCCCCGCCCGAATCGAACGTCCCGGCACCCGCCGGCGCAGCCGCGCCGAAGCTGTGGGGCGGCCGCTTCGCCGAATCCACCGACGCGCTGGTGGAGGCGTTCAGCGAATCGGTCAGCTTCGACCGGCGCCTGTGGCGCCAGGACATCGCCGGCAGCCAGGCGCATGCGCGCATGCTGGCGCAGGTCGGCGTGCTCGCCGGCGCCGAGGCCGAAGCCATCGTCGCCGGGCTCGAGGCGATCGGCGCCGAGATCCAGGCCGGGCGCTTTGAATGGCGGCAGGAGCTCGAAGATGTCCACATGAACATCGAGTCGGCGCTGACCGCCCGCATCGGCGAGGCCGGCAAGAAGCTGCACACCGGCCGCAGCCGCAACGACCAGGTCGCCACCGACCTGCGCCTGTATGTGCGCGACGCCATCGACGAACTCGACGCGCTGGCGGGCACGCTCGGCGCCGTGCTGCTGGACCTGGCCGAGCGCGAGGCCGACACCGTGATGCCCGGCTTCACCCACCTGCAGATCGCCCAGCCGGTGTCGTTCGGTCACCACATGCTGGCCTGGCGCGAGATGCTGCTGCGCGACCGCGCGCGCCTGGCCGACGCGCGCCGCCGTGCCAACGTGCTGCCGCTGGGCAGCGCGGCGCTGGCCGGCACGGTCTATCCGCTGGACCGGGATTTCGTGGCACGGCAGCTCGGCTTCGCCGCGGTCAGCGAGAACTCGCTCGACGCCGTGTCCGACCGCGACTTCGCCATCGAATTCTGCGCCGCCTGCGCGCTGCTGCTGGTGCACCTGTCGCGCTGGAGCGAAGAGCTAGTGCTGTGGAGCAGCCCGATGTTCGGCTTCGTGCGCCTGCCCGACCGCTTCTGCACCGGCAGCTCGATCATGCCGCAGAAGAAGAACCCCGACGTGCCCGAGCTGGTGCGCGGCAAGGCCGGACGCGTCGTCGGCGACCTGACTGCGCTGCTGGTGCTGATGAAGGGCCAGCCGCTGGCGTACAACCGCGACAACCAGGAAGACAAGCAGCCGGTATTCGACGCCCACGACACCGCCGGCGCCTGCCTGCGCCTGCTCGGCGCCATGCTGCCGGCGCTGGTGGTGGAGCGCGCCGCCTGCCGCGCGGCCGCCGCCAGGGGCTTTTCCACCGCCACCGACTTCGCCGACTACCTGGTGCGCAAGGGCCTGCCGTTCCGCGACGCGCACCACGCGGTGGGCAGCGCGGTGGCCTATGCCGGCGCCGCCGGCCGCGACTTGGCGGAGCTGGGGCTGGACGAGCTGCGCCGGTTTTCGCCGCTGGTGGAGGACGACGTTTACCGGCACATCAGCCTGGAAGCCTCGCTGGCGGCGCGCCAGACCTACGGCGGCACCGCGCCCGCGCAGGTGCGGGCGGCGATCGCGCGGGCGCGCCAGCGCCGCTGAACGGCCACGCGGCCGCCCACGCGCAAGTCAACCGCCGGGATGACCCGGCGGTTGCGTCAAGAACAGCCAGGAACCGCCAAGAACCGCAGTTACTCGCGATCGTCGCGGCGCTGCCAGTCCTCCTCGGCGGAGCCGGCGTCGTTGCGGCCGCGCTCCTCGTCGGGACGCCGCCCGGGGTGATGCGCCTGGTGCTGCTGCTCCGGCCGCATCGAGCCGCCGCCCTGCTGCTGCGGCGGCTGCGGCGCGCCGCTGTGGCCGGCCTGCTGCTGCCGCGAACGCTCGTGGTCGCTCTGGCCCTGCTGCCCCTGCTGGCCGCGGCGTGCCTGCTTGTCCTTCCCTGACTTCGGATGCTGATCCGACATGATGTGTCCTCCATGGACGTGTGTCGTTGACGGGCACTGCCAAAGTTGGAACCCGTCCGCGGGGCAAAGTTCGGGCGCGGTCGAAATTACCAAAAGATCAGCAACAACAAGGAGATGGCCGCGCCGCTGCGGCCGCAGCGGGCTACTGCGCGCGCGGCGGCTGCTCGAAGTACCCGCCCGGCTTGTGCTTGCGGATCAGCAGGTTCTTCACTTCCCACTCGGCGGCGGCGTCCAGCGCCTTGAGGTAGCGCACTTCGCCGCCGCTCTGCAGCGCCACCGGCACGCCGTTTTCGAACAGCACGCGGTTGCCGGGCAGGCGCGGCAGCTTGTCGCCGGGCGTGAGGATGCCGACCAGGTTGAGCGGGTCGGCGGCGCAGATCGACACGCGCTCGGTGTCCGCGCCGGCGGCCTTGCGCAGGGCCGCGGCGGCGTCGGGCAAGGCGAACTGCTCGCCCGAAAAGCCGCTGACGAAGCGGCCGCCGCGCACTTCGCCGCGCGCTTCCAGGCGGCGGTAGACGTAATACAGGTCGCGCCAGGGCGGCAGGCCGTCCTCGCGTTCCAGCAGCTTGCGGAACACCACGCCATAGCGGCGCAGCAGCACCCGCGCGATGTGCTCCACGTGCGGTGCGGCCAGCGCGCCGGCCGTCTCGCCGCGCCGGGGGGCGCGCGCCAGCGACCAGCGGCCGGCGTCGTCCACGCTGGCCTCGCTCCGGTGCAGGCGCCGGCGCAGGCGGTTGCGCTTCTCCGCCGGCATCACCAGGCCGCGCAGGCCGGCGAAGGAATCGCAATGGACAATGCCGTTGGCCACCAGCTCGCCCAGCGCCTGCTCCAGCTCGGCGCGGATCAGGCCGGTCTCCTGGGTGAGGTCGCCGAAGAACGAGGCGCCGAGGCTGCGCAAAGCCTCGAGCACGGCCTGCGCCTTGGGCGACAGCGCCGGCGCATCGCCCGGCGCACCGAAGGTCTCCTGCCAGTACGCGAGGTTGCGCCGTTCGCACAGCACCACCGGGGTGCCGCGCACCGGGCCGGTCTTGCGGCGCGCCTCCTCGCCGCTGCGGCCCGGCGGCCGGTACCAGACCACCCTGCCGGCCGCGCACAGGCGGTCCAGCATCGCCGGCAGGTAGTGCTGCACGCGCCCGGGCAGCAGGTCTTCCTCCCAGGCGCCGGCGGCGACGTCGCAGCCCTCGAGCTGGCGCAGCGCCATTGCCAGGCCTTCCTCGCCCTCGTGGCGGCCGTCTTCGCCGGCCAGGCGGTGCCAGCGGAACAGGAAGCGCATGAACTGCGCCGCCGGCACCGGCTCGATCTCGGCGCGCAGGCGCTCGCGTGTGTAGCGGTGCATGCGCGCCAGCAGCCGGCGGTCGCACCACTGCAGCGCCGCGGCGCCCGGGTCAAAGCTGCCGCGCATCGCCGCGCCCTCGGCCTCCAGGGCGAACAGCGCCGCCTGCACCGGCAGCGCGTCCAGCCCCAGCGGCGCCGCCAGCTCGGCCTGGGTGACCGGCCCGAGCAGCTCCAGCCGGCTGCGCAGGAGCTCGCGCAAGGCGTCGTCCGCCGTGGGCGCGGCCGCCGTCACCGTCACCGCGCTGATCGGCGGCTCCGGCGCGGCCTGCGGAAACAGCGCCAGGAATTCGTGCAGGCGCTCGGCGGCCAGCCACAGGCGGCTGCCGCCGGCGGGTGCGAAGGCGGCCACGCGCCGCTGCCGCTGCAGCGCCTGCAGCCAGCTTGCCCAGGCCGGCCCGCCCGGCGCCAGTTCCCGTTCGGTCAGGAAGCCGTGCACCACCAGGGCGTCGTGCAGCTCGTCGGCGTTGCCGATGTCCGGCCACGACTCGCTGCGCACGCGCGCGATCGCCTGCGGGTCCAGGCGGCCGAGGCCGGCGGCGGTCTGCACGTCCATCAGCGGCTGCGTGCGCACCGCGCGGGTGCGGCGCTCCTCGGCGGCGCCGTCGTCGAGGAAGGCGAAGGGCCTCGCGTTGAGGATCGCGTGCGACAGCGGCGAGGGCGCGGTGAGGTCGCAGGCGACGATGCGCACCTGGCCGCTTTCGATGCGGCCGAGCAGGCGCTCGAAGCCTTCGGCGTCCATGGTCTGGTGCAGGCAGTCGGACAGCGTCTGCCGCACCAGCGGGTGGTCCGGCACCTCGCGCTGGCCGACGATGTTCTCGGCGCAGGCGAGCTGGTCGGGGAACACCAGGCTCAGCAGGTCCTCGGCGTCGGAGCGCTGGAACTGCGGTGGCGTGCGCTTGCCGTTCTGCATGCGCTTGACCGCCAGTGCCACCGAGGCGCTCCAGCGCCAGCGCGTGCCGAACATCGGCGCGTTGAGCAGCGCCTGCACCAGCACCTCGCGCGCGCCGGCCGCCTTCAGGTAGTCCTTCACCTCGGCCAGCGGGAAGCTGTGGGTGGCGCCGAGCGACAGCACGATGCTGTCCTCCAGCGCGCTGGCCTGCAGCTCGAAGTTGAACTTGCGGCAGAAGCGCTTGCGCAGCGCCAGGCCCCAGGCCTTGTTGATGCGCGAGCCGTAGACCGAGTGGATCACCAGGTGGGCGTCGCCGACTTCGTCGAAGAAGCGCTCGAACACCACCGTGTCCGCGGTCGGCAGCACGCCCAAGGCGGCTTTCGCGGCAGCGTAGTACTGCGCCAGCTGCTCGGCGGCGGCGGCCGGCAGGCCGATCTCGCCGGCCAGCCAGTCGCGGCAGGCAAGCACGCCGCCGTCGAGCCGCCGCGCGGCCTCGCCGTTCAGGCGCGACACCGCCTGGCACAGCTCGTCGGTGCGGCCAGGCCGCTCGCCGAACCAGAACGGAATGTTCGGCGGCTGGCCCTTGGCGTCCTCCACGTAGACCTTGCCGGTCTCGATCTTGGCGATGCGGTAGGACGTGTTGCCGAGCTGGAAGATGTCGCCCGGCAGGCTTTCGAAGGCGAAGTCCTCGTTGAGCGTGCCGACGCGGTGCTCCTCCGGCACCAGCACCACCTCGTAGTCGAACTGGTCCGGGATCACGCCGGCGTTGGTCACCGCGGTCAGGCGCGCGCCGCGGCGCGCGCGCAGCACGCGGTTGACGGCGTCGTAGTGCAGGTAGGCGCCGCGCCGGCCGCGCCGCGTGGTGTAGCCGTCGGCCAGCATCTGCAGCACCTGCTCGAATTCGCCCAGGCCCAGGTTGCGGTACGGCCAGGCGCGGCGCAGCTGGCGGTACAGCGCGTCCACCTCCCATTCGCGGCAGCCGGCCTCGGCCACCACCTGCTGCGCCAGCACGTCGAGCGGCTGCTCCGGCACCTGGATGCGGTCCAGCTCGCCGCGCCGCACCGCGTCGAGAATCGCGGCGCACTCGGCCAGGTCGTCGAGCGACAGCGGGAACAGCCGGCCCTTGGGAACGGCGCCGATGGCGTGGCCGGCGCGCCCCACGCGCTGCAGGAAGGCGCTGATCGCGCCGGGCGAGCCGAGCTGGCAGACCAGGTCGATCTGGCCGATGTCGATGCCCAGCTCCAGCGAGCTGGTGGCGACCAGCGCGCGCAGCTGGCCGGATTTCAGGCGCTGCTCGGCCTTCAGCCGGTGCTCGCGCGCCAGGCTGCCGTGGTGGGCGGTGACGTGCTCCTCGCCCAGCCGCTCGGCCAGGTGGCGCGCGGCGCGCTCGGCCACGCGCCGCTGGTTGACGAAGATCAGCGTGGTGCGGTGGCCGCGCACCAGCTCGGCCAGGCGGTCGTACAGCTCGCCCCACACCTCGTTGGCCATCACCGCGGTGAGCGGCGCGCGCGGGATCTCCAGCGCTAAGTCGCGATCGCGCACGTGGCCGGCGTCGATGATCGCCGCCGGCACCGCCGCGCCGGCCTCCTCGCTACTGCCGCCCACCAGGTAGCGCGCCATGTCCTCCAGCGGCTTGACCGTGGCCGACAGGCCGATGCGCACCGGCTCGGCGCCGCACAGCGCGGCCAGCCGCTCCAGGCTCAGCATCAGGTGCGCGCCGCGCTTGCTGCCGGCCACCGCGTGCAGCTCGTCGACGATGACGCTGCGCGTGGTCTTGAGCATGCGCCGGCCGGAATCGGAGCTGAGCAGGATGAACAGCGACTCCGGCGTGGTCACCAGGATGTGCGGCGGCACGCGGCGCATGCGCTGCCGCTCGAACTGGCTGGTGTCGCCGGTGCGTACCGCCACGCGGATGTCCACGTCCGCGCCGCCGCCCTCGACCAGCTTGCGGCGGATGCCGGCCAGCGGCTCCTGCAGGTTCTTCTCGATGTCGTTGGACAGCGCCTTGAGCGGCGACACGTAGAGCACGTGCACGCCGTCGGCCAGGCCGCCGGACAGGCCTTCGTGGACGAGGTCGTTGATCGCCGCCAGGAACGCGGCCAGCGTCTTGCCCGAGCCGGTCGGCGCGGCCACCAGCGCGTGGCGGCGCTGCGTGGTGACCTGCCAGGTGCGCGCCTGCACCTCGGTGGGCGCGCCGAAGCGCTCGATCAGCCAGCCCGATACCGCCGGGTGGAAGGGACTGTCCGCCGTCGGC
>JADHNH010000015.1 GCA_016779605.1 Nevskia sp.
AGCCCGGTCATCGGCGGCAGCGTCGGCGACGCCGCAGCTGGCATGGGCGGCATGGGCGGCATGGGCGACTTCTAAAGCCCCGCTTCAAGCATCTGCTGCAAGCCGTACGCAAGGCCCCGGAAACGGGGCCTTGTTTTTTGTGTATTCATCGAGTATATACTTTAACGTATATACACTTGGGATCCGGACATGACCACCGCGCGAGTTTTCAAATCGGGCAACAGCCAAGCGGTGCGCTTGCCCAAGCAGTTCCGCATCGCCGCCGCGGAAGTGGAAATTTTCCGCCGCGGCGACGAAATCGTTTTGCGGGAGAAAGCTGGCGGGATGGCGCGTGCGTTCGAGTTGATTGCAGGCCTGCCCGACGACTTCTTCGCCGAAGGCCGCAAGGACCCACGGCCGCAGCGGCGCAAAGGATTGTAGAAGCTCTCCTGCAATGTCACCACGATTCTTGCTGGACACCAATATCTGCATCTACATCCGGCGCAAGCGGCCTCCTGAGGTTTTGGAGCGTTTCCGCACGCTGAAGGAAGGTGACGCAGCGCTGTCCATCATCACTTACGGGGAGCTGGTCTACGGTGCGAGGAAAAGTGCCCGGTCCGAAGAAGCCCTGCGTCTGCTGAAAGAATTGACTGGGTACTTGCATGTCCTGCCGTTGCCGCTTGACGTTGCCCAGCATTACGGAAGCGTGCGTGCGGGGCTGGAGGCACGTGGGCAAATGATCGGTGGGAATGACCTATGGATCGCGGCGCATGCCCTGAGCTTGGATCTGGTGCTGGTCACGAACAACGAGAGCGAGTTTTCGCGGGTTGACGGCTTGAAGCTTGAAAACTGGGTTGCCGGCGACTAAGAGCTTATCCGTGAATAAATCGCGCCTGCGACGGCGGCCATTTTGGCGCCGCGCAAGGAACGAGGAGCGCGCATGCTGGTTGCATGTAAGCGACGAGAGACGCAGCGGGGCGCCAAAATGACCCCGTCCCGCAGGGTTGCGCCCAAAATCGCCCCGCGCAAGGCGCGAGCCTTGACCATGGAATAACCATGCTCTGCGGCTCGCGCCTTGCGCGGGGCGATTTTGGGCAGCAACGCAGGTGCGATTTATTCACGGATAAGCTCTCAGCCCTCACCACCGTCAGGCCGCTTCTCCCCGCCTCAACAGTTCTTCAGCGGCCGGTGGAACAGGCCGCGCAGCTTGTCCTTCGCCTGCATCAGGCGCTCACGCTGTCGCCTAGGCAGCTTGCTGCCGGCGCGGTTGACGTAGAACGTGATCATCGACAGGGCCGAGCGGAACGCGTCGGCCTTGCGCCGCCGGCTGCGCTCGGCGGAGCGCTTGACCGACCGGGCGATGGACGCCGGATCGCGGCGCGCCAATACCCCGGGCTCAAGATCCATGGCGTCGCTGGACTCGGTGACGTGCTGCGACCAGCGCCGGCCGCTTGCGCTGCGCTTGGAACGCGCCCGGCTTCGGGGCCGGACGCTGCTGCTTTTCTTCGCCGCCATCGGCGCCACCTGCTGAATGCTCGCGTATCGTTTTGGAGCATCGCCGTACGGCGGCGGTTCCCCTTGCCTGGCTCAGCCGAAGCGCAGCGGTGAATACGGCGCCAGCTCCAGGCTCGGCGCCGCGCCGGTCAGCAGCTCGCCGACCAGCTCGCCGGTGACCGCCGACAGGCTCACGCCGAGCATGCCGTGGCCGGTGGCCAGGGTGAGGTTGGCGTAGCCGGGTGCGCGGCCGATGATCGGCAGGTCGTCGTAGGTCATCGGGCGCCAGCCGTACCACTGCTCCTGCATCTGCGGGCCCAGCGGCTCGTGCAGGTACTCGGCGGCGCCGCGCGCCAGTGCGGCGAGCCGCCGCGGGTTGAGCGTCTCGTCGTAGCCGGAGAATTCCATGGTGCTGCCCAGGCGGTAGCCGCTGGCCCAGGCGGTGACGCAGACGCTGCGCTCCTTGAGCACCAGCGGGATCGCCGGCGCGAGCGCCGGGCGCGTGTAGGTGATGGAATACCCCTTGCCCGGCTGGATCGGCAGGATCAGGCCGAGCTGCCGGCCCAGCCGCGGCGACCAGGCGCCGAGCGCGAACACCACCTCGCCGCCGGCGAAGCGCCCGGCGGACGTGACCACCGTTTCGATGCGGCCGTTGCCGGTGTGGAAGCCCTCGACCTGCGCGCCCTCCAGCACGGTGCCGCCCAGGCTGCGCACGACGCGCGCCAGCTCGGCGACGTAGCGGTCCGGGCGCAGGCGGGCATCGCCGGCGTGGAAATGGCCGCCGACGATGGAATCGTTGAGCGCGGGCTCCTTGGCGCGTACCGCTGCGCCGTCCATGCGCTCCACCGGGATGCCGAGCCCGCGCAGCAGCTCGAACTCGCCGCCGGCCTCTTCGAAGGCGCGCGGCTGCCGCCAGACGTAGAGCGTGCCGCTGGGCTCGAATTCGCAGTCCAGGCCTTCGGCCCGGATCAGCGCGTCCAGCAGCTCGCGCGAACGCAGCAGCAGGCGCGACTTGACCAGCGCGGTGCGGCGGAAGTCGCGCAGGTTGCACAGGCGTGCGAAGTTCAGCATCCACACGAACAGCTCGGGGTCCAGGCGCGGGCGCACGTACAGCGGCGCGTCGCCCTGCAGCATCCAGCGCAGCGCGCGGGCGATGGTGCCGGGCGCGTGCAGCGGCACGTGGCTGGGTGTGATGGTGCCGCAGTTGCCGTGCGAGCTGCCGCATCCGGCCGTGCCTTTTTCCAGCACGGTGACGCTGCGCCCGGCACGCAACAGGCGCAGCGCACAGGCCAGGCCGATCACGCCGCCGCCAAGCACCACCACGTCGGACTTGGAATTCTCCATCGGCTTATTTTCGCATGCGCCTGCCGCTGCGCGGCACCGCGGGGGTAGCCGGTAAACTGCCGGGCATGGAAGACCTTTTGCAGGAGTTGCGGTCCGCCGCCACCCCGGCGAGCGCCGCGGTGCTGCCGCGGCTGCTGGGTGCCAGCCCGTTCGTCGCCGGCGTGCTGAGGCGCCAGCGTGAATGGGCGCGGGCGGCGCTCGCCGCCGGCGATTTCGAGCGGCCGGCGGCGCCGGCAGTCCAGCGCCTGGCGGAGTTCCTGCCGGGAGACGACGACGAAGCGGCGTTCCTGCGCGCGCTGCGGGTGTTCCGCAACCGCGAAATGGCGCGCATCGCCTGCCGCGACGTCGCCGGCTGGGCGGACCTGGACGAGACGCTCGGCGACCTTTCCGCGCTCGCCCAGGCCAGCTGCGATGCAGCCCTGCGTTTCGCCGCCGGCCGGCTGGCGCAGCGCTGGGGCGTGCCGCGCGGCGAGGACGGCGCGCCGGCGCAGCCGATCGTGCTGGGCATGGGCAAGCTCGGCGGCGGCGAGCTGAATTTCTCCTCCGACATCGACCTGATCTTCGTCTACACCGGCGGCGGCGCCACCGACGGCGCGCACAGCGTGGACAACGCGGAATACTTCGTGAAGCTGGCCCAGCAGACCGCACGCCTGCTGGCCGAGCGCACCGAGGATGGCTTCGTGTTCCGCGTCGACACCATGCTGCGGCCGTTCGGCAGCGCGGGTGCGCCGTCGCTGCCGGCCGACGCCATGGAGGCCTACTACCAGACCCACGGACGCGACTGGGAGCGCTATGCGCTGATCAAGGCGCGGCCGGTGGCGGGCGACCTCGCCGCCGGCGCGGCGCTGCTGCGGCGCCTGCAGCCGTTCGTGTACCGCCGCTACCTGGATTTCGGCGCCATCGACGCGCTGCGCCAGCTCAAGGTGCTGATCGACCGCGACGCGGCACGGCGCGGCGCCGAGGACGACCTCAAGCTGGGCCCCGGCGGCATCCGCGAGCTGGAATTTGTGGTGCAGCTGTTCCAGCTGGTGCGCGGCGGCCGCGACGCGCGCCTGCGCGACTGCCGTCTGCGGCCGGTGCTGCGCCACCTGGGCCAAGCCGGCCATCTGCCGGCGCAGACCGTGCGCGAACTGGACGATGCCTACGTGCTGCTGCGCCGCTGCGAAAACGCGGTGCAGATGTACGAAGACGCGCAGACCCACCGGCTGCCGCCGCCAGGTCCCGCGCGCGAGGCGCTGTGCCTGGCGCTGGGAGCCGATGGCTGGGACGTGCTGGCGCAGCGCATCGCGCAGGCACGCGCCCGCGTGGCCGCCGAGTTCGCGCGCCTGTTCACGGGCCCGGCGCAGGAGCCGCAGCAGCCCGGCGCGGCGCCGCCGCCGGAGACCTGGCAGGGCGATGCCGCCGAGCTGGAGGGGCGCCTGCGCGGCCTGGGCTTCGTGCAGCGGCCGCAGGAGATCGCCCAGGCGGTCGAGCAGCTTGGCAAGTCGGTCATCGTGCGCGCTCTGCCGGACCCGGCGCGCGCACGGCTGCACGCCACCTTGGGCCGATTGGCCGCCGATGCCCGCGCCCAGGACGACCCGGAAACGACGCTGGCGCGTGCGCTGCGCGTGCTGGCCGCCATCGCCGGCCGCAGCACTTACCTGTCGCTGCTCATCGAAAGTGCCGGCGCGCGCCGGCGGCTGCTGGAGCTGTGCGGCGCCAGCCCCTGGATCACCGGGCTGCTGGCGCAGTCGCCGGGCTTGCTGGACACGCTGCTGGACGCGCGCCTGTCGCAGGAGGCGCCGGACCGCGCCGCGCTGCGCGACGAGCTGGCCATGCAGGCCGGCGGCGTGGCCGCCGACGATCCGGAAGCGAGCATGGAGCTGCTGCGGCGCTACCGCCAGGAGATGACCCTGCGCATCGCCGCCGCCGACCTGTCCGGCGCGCTGCCGCTGGTGCAGGTGAGCGACCGCCTGACCTGGCTGGCCGAGGCGATCGTCGGCCAGACGCTGGTGTTTGCCCAGGCGCAGCAGGCGGCCGCGCTCGGCGTGCCGCCGGCGGCGGCGCGGGCGCAGTTCGCGGTGCTGGCCTACGGCAAGTTCGGCAGCATCGAGATGGGCTACGGCTCGGACCTGGACCTGGTGTTCGTCTACGACGCCGCCGACGCGGACGCGCCCACCGAAGGCGGGGCGCGCCGCCTGCCCACTTCCGAATATTTCGTGCGCCTGGCCCAGCGCGTGGTGCAGCTGCTGTCGGCGCGCACCACCTCCGGCCGCGCCTACGAGGTGGACCTGGAGCTGCGCCCCAGCGGCAATTCCGGGCTGGTGGTGACCAGCCTGGCCGGATTCGCACGCTACCAGCGCGAAAGCGCCTGGACCTGGGAGCACCAGGCCCTGCTGCGCGCCCGCCCGGTGGCCGGCGATGCGCCGCTGTGCGCCGCGCTGGCGGCGGTGCGTGCCGAGGTGCTGGGCCGGCCGCGGCAGGCGCAAGCGCTGCGCAAGGAAGTGGCGGACATGCGCGTGCGCATGCGCAGCGGCCGCGAACTGCACCAGCCCGGGCGCTGGGACGTGAAGCAGGCGTGCGGCGGCCTGGTCGATGCCGAATTCCTCACGCAGTACCTGTGCCTGCTGCACGCGCACGGCCGGCCCGCCCTGATCGAGTTCACCGACAACTGGCGCCAGCTCGAAGCGCTCGCGGCCGCCGGCATCCTCGAGCCGGCGCGCAAGGAAGCGCTGCTGGCGGCCGAGCGCAGCTACCGCGGCTGGCTGCACCGGCGGGCGTTGCAGGCGCAGGACGGTTTGGCCGAAGATGCCGAATTCACCGCGCAGCGGGCTGCTGTGTCGGCGTTGTGGGATCAATTCATGGGCGGGGGTTGACGTGATCGTAGTCACCGGAGCGGCGGGTTTCATCGGATCTAACCTGGTGCTGGGGCTCAACGCCCGCGGCCTGACCGACATCCTGGCGGTCGACGACCTGCAGGACGGCACCAAGTTCCGCAACCTGGCGCAGGCCGAGATCGCCGACTACCTGGACAAGGACGAGTTCCTGCGCCTCGTCGAAGCCGGCGCGCTGGGCAAGCTCGAGGCGGTGCTGCACCAGGGCGCCTGTTCCACCACCACCGAGTGGAACGGCCGCTTCATGATGGACGCGAACTACCGCTACTCGAAGCTGCTGCTGGAGCATTGCCAGGCGCGCGGCGTTCCCTTTCTTTATGCCTCCTCCGCTTCGGTCTACGGCATGGGCAAGCAGGGCTTCCGCGAGGAGCGCGCCTGCGAGCGGCCGCTGAACGTCTACGCCTATTCCAAGTTCCTGTTCGACCAGTACGTGCGGCGCCGCTGGCGGCAGCACGGCGGCGCCGGCGCGCAGATCGTCGGACTGCGCTACTTCAATGTCTACGGCCCGCGCGAGCAGCACAAGGGCGGCATGGCCAGCACCGCGTTCCATTTCGACAACCAGGTGCGGGCGGAAGGACTGTGCCGCCTGTTCGAAGGCAGCGACGGCTACGGCCCCGGCGAGCAGCGCCGCGATTTCATCCACGTGGACGATGCGGTGGCGATGAACCTGTGGTTCCTCGACCACCCGGACAAGTCCGGCATCTTCAACTGCGGCACCGGCCGCGCGCAGCCGTTCAACGACATCGCCAACGCGGTGATCGCCTGGCACGGCAAGGGCCGCGTGCAGTACATCCCGTTCCCGGACAACCTGGTGGGCCGCTACCAGTCGTTCACCGAGGCCGACCTCACGGCGTTGCGCGCCGCCGGTTACCAGCGCCCGTTCCTGAGCGTGGAGCAGGGCGTGCGGCGCTACCTGGACTGGATGCACGCGGCCCAATGAAGCCCGGGCGCGGGGGCGCCACGCGACAGCGCGCTGGGGCCGGCGAGGTGCCGCTGTTCCGCCTGCCGCCGGAAACCGCCGCGCGCCAGCTCCTGCTGCGCTTCCTGGACAAGGCCGAAGGCGCCGCCGGCCGGCTGGTGCAGGGCGGCGATGCCACCGCCCTGCACGATTTCCGCGTCGCGCTGCGCCGCTTCCGCGCCGCCGAGCGGGCCTATCGCCCCTGGCTGGACGACGCCGTGCCCAAGAAGATGCGGCGGCGGCTGAAGGCGGTGGTGCAGGCGAGCGGCCCGGCGCGCGATGGCGAAGTCCAGCTGGCCTGGCTGCACGGCCAGCGCGCCGGGCTGCGCGGCGCGCAGGTGAGCGGCCACCGCTGGCTGTTCCGCCGCCTGGAAGACCGCCAGCGCGAAGCCGAGCAGGCCCTGCGCGAGGAGCTGCCGGCGGAGTTCTCGCTGCTGGCGGCGCGGCTCAGCGCCGGCCTGCGCATGCCCTGCGTGCCGGGCGAAGACAGCTTCGCGCGCGCCACCGGCGAGCGGCTCAAGCCGCTGGTGGCCGAGCTGGCGATGCACCTGCGCGTGATCGGCAACATCGACGGCCGCCGCCATGTGCATCCGGCGCGCCTGCTGTGCAAACGCCTGCGTTACCTGCTTGAGCCGATTGCGCCGGCGATCGCGCCCGACGAGGGCCTGCCGGCCGAGCTGGCGTGGCTGCAGGACCTGCTGGGCGAGGTCAACGACGCTGCAGTGCTGGGCGAGGCGCTGGCGCAGGCCGCCGGCGAGGCCGGGGCGGCGCAGGTGCGCGCGCACATCGAGGCCGGTCTGCGCAAGCAGCGCGCGGCACGCCGCAGCGAGCCGCGCTCCGGCCTGCTGGCGCTGGCGCAGCGGCTCGCCGACCAGCAGCGGCAGGGCATGGCCGCGCTGCGCGAGCGCCACGCCGGCGGCGCCGACGACCGCCTGCTGGACCGCCTGGGCGCGGCGGTCAACCTCCTGCTGGAACAGGCGCCCGCAGTGCCGCCGGTGCCGGCGGACCCGCCGTCTTGAGCGGCGGCGACGTGCTGGTGGTCGGCCCGTCCTGGGTCGGCGACATGGTGATGGCGCAGGCGCTGTTCATGCGCCTGCGCGAGCGCCGGCCGCAGGCCGCCATCGACGTGCTGGCGCCGGGCTGGTCGCTGCCGATCCTGCAGCGCATGCCGGAGGTGCGCACCGGTATCGAGCTGCCGTTGGGGCACGGCGAGTTCGGGTTCTCGGTGCGGCGCCGCATCGGCCGCGCGCTGCGCGGCCGGCGCTACGCCCAGGCGATCGTGCTGCCGGGCTCCTGGAAATCCGCGCTGGTGCCGTTCTTTGCCGGCATCCCGCGCCGCACCGGCTACCGCCGCGAATTCCGCTACGGCCTGCTCAACGACCTGCGCAAACTGGACCGCAGTGTCCTTCCCACCACCGTGCAGCAGTTCCTGGCGCTGGCCGCGGATGCGCCGCCGGACGCCGCCCCACCAGTCGTGCCGCAGCCGCGCCTGCGGGCCGAGCCGGCGCGCGTGCCGCTGCTGGCGGCCCAGCTCGGCCTGGAGCCGGAACGGCCCGCGGTGGCGCTGATGCCGGGGGCCGAATACGGCCCGGCCAAGCGCTGGCCGCCGGAGCATTTCGCCGAGCTCGCCGGACGGCTGGCGCAGGCCGGGTGCCAGGTGTGGATCTTCGGTTCGGCCAAGGAACGCGCCCTGGGCGCGGCGATCGCCGGCGGCCGGCAACACATCCACGACCTTTGCGGCCGCACCGCACTGGTGGACGTGGTCGACCTGCTGGCGGCCTGCGCGGCGGCGGTGACCAACGACTCCGGCCTGATGCACGTGGCCGCGGCGGTTGGCGTGCCGCTGGTGGCGATCTTCGGCAGCTCCTCGCCGGCCCACACGCCGCCGCTGTCGCCGGCCGCCGCGGTGCTGTACCTGGGGCTGCCGTGCAGCCCCTGCTTTGCCCGCGAATGCCCGCTGGGGCACCTGAACTGCCTGCGCCAGATCGGCCCTGAGCTGGTGCTGGCGCGCTTGGAGCAGGCCGGCGCCGTCCCCTGAACGGGGCACCAGCGATGGCCGACGCCGGCTCCCCGTATAATCCGCAAGAGGCGGTTCACTTGGGCGGTTCACTTCTTTGAGCCCGGCTGCGCTATTTTTTTGCTTTGCGAGAGGACGATGCGATGACGACGATGGCCGACCGCGACGGCTTTATCTGGTACGACGGCGAACTGGTGCCCTGGCGCGAGGCCACCACCCATGTGCTGACCTACACGCTGCATTACGGCGCCGGCTGCTTCGAGGGCGTCCGCGCCTACGCCACGCCGCGCGGCACCGCGATCTTCCGCCTGGAGGAGCACACCAGGCGCCTGTTCAACTCGGCCAAGATCCTGGGCATGAAGATCCCGTTCTCGATGGAACAGGTCAACGAGGCCCAGCTTGAGGTGCTGCGCGCCAACAAGCTGAAGGAAGCCTACCTGCGGCCGATGGTGTTCTTCGGCGCCGAGGGCATGGGCCTGCGCGCCGACAACCTCAAGGTGCACCTGATCGTGGCGGCCTGGACCTGGGGCGCCTACCTGGGCGCCGACAACGTCGAGCGCGGCATCCGCGTGAAGACCAGCTCGTTCTCGCGGCACCACGTCAACGCCGCGCTGTGCCGCGCCAAGGCCAACGCCAACTACATGAACTCGATGCTGGCGCTCAACGAAGTGCTGCGCGACGGCTACGACGAGGCGGTGATGCTCGACCCCGACGGCTACATCGCCGAAGGCTCGGCCGAGAACATCTTCCTGGTGTCCGACGGCGCGCTGCACACGCCGGACGTCACCTCCGCGCTGGACGGCATCACCCGCCGCACGGTGATGCAGCTGGCCAAGGATTTCGGTATCCCGGTGTACGAGCGCCGGCTGACGCGCGACGAGCTGTACATCGCCGACGAAGCCTTCTTCACCGGCACCGCCGCCGAGGTCATGCCGATCCGCGAGGCGGACAACCGCACCATCGGCATCGGCAAGCGCGGCCCGGTCACCGAGAAGCTGCAGAAGGCCTACGCGGCGCAGGTGCGCGGCGAGCGCAGCGAGTACCCGGAGTGGCTGTCGCTGGTGCGCGAGCCGCTGGTGGCCGCCAAGAAGTCGGCGGCGGCCTGAGCCGGCCGGTGGCGCGGCCGGCGCTTGCATGGAGCGGCGGCCGCGCGGCCCGGCGCGCACAGCCGCGATCCGGGCGCCGTGTGAGCGGCGGCAGGTTTCCGCATGACCACGCAAGAACATAACCAGGTGCTGGGCGCGCTGCCGGAGTTTTCGCGCGCGCGCGTGCTGGTGGCCGGCGACGTGATGCTCGACCGCTACTGGCAGGGGCCGACCTCGCGGATTTCGCCGGAAGCGCCGGTACCGGTGGTGCGGGTGCAGCAGGACGAAACCCGCCCGGGCGGCGCCGCCAACGTCGCCCTCAACATCGCCGCCCTCGGCGGCGCGGCGCGCCTGCTCGGCGTGGTCGGCCGCGACGAGGCGGCGCACAAGCTAGGTGCCGCGCTCGGCGCCGCCGGCGTGCAGCCGCTGTTCCTGGAGGCCGACGGCCGCCCGACCATCACCAAGCTGCGCATCCTGTCACGCCACCAGCAGCTGATCCGGCTGGACTTCGAGGAGCCGCTGGCGCCGCTCGGCGCCTTCGACCGCGTCGCCTACCTCGAGCAGTTCCGCCAGGCGCTGCCGCAGGTGCAGGCGGTGATCCTGTCGGATTACGGCAAGGGCACGCTGGCCGACGCGGCCGACCTGGTGGCGGCGGCACGCGCCGCCGGGCGGCCGCTGCTGGTCGACCCCAAGGGCAGCGACTGGCGGCCGTATCGCGGCGCCACCCTGATCACGCCCAACCTGGCGGAGTTCGAAGCGGTGGTCGGGCCCTGCCCGGACGAGGCGGCCATCGTCGCCAAGGGCGAGCGCCTGCGCCAGGAGCTCGGGCTGGAAGCGCTGCTGGTGACGCGCAGCGAGCAGGGCATGAGCCTGCTGGCACGCGGCCAGGCGCCGCTGCACATGCCGGCGCAGGCGCGCGAGGTGTACGACGTCACCGGCGCGGGCGACACCGTGATCGCGGTGTTCGGCGCCTGCCTCGCCGCCGGCCACGACTTCGCCCACTCCGCGCACATCGCCAACCTGGCCGCCGGCATCGTCGTCGGCAAGCTCGGCACCGCCACGGTTTCCGCCGGCGAGCTGCAGCGCGCCATGCGCCATGCGCACGAGGACGACAGCGGCGTATTGTCCGAAGGCGAATTGCTGTCGCGCGTTACCGCCGCGCGCGCGCAGGGCCAGGTGGTGGTGATGACCAACGGCTGCTTCGACATCCTGCACGTCGGCCACGTGCGCTACCTGGAGGCGGCGCGCAAGCTCGGCGATGCCCTCATCGTGGCGGTCAACGACGACGCCTCGGTGCGCCGGCTCAAGGGCGCTTCGCGTCCGCTCAACCCACTGGCCGACCGCATGCGCATGCTGGCGGCGCTCAAGTGCGTGGACTGGGTGGTGCCGTTCGCCGAGGACACGCCGGCGCGGCTGATCGGCCGGGTGCTGCCCGACCGGCTGGTCAAGGGCGGCGACTACACCGCCGAGCAGGTCGCCGGCTTCGACGCGGTGACGCGCAACGGCGGCCAGGTGGTGATCCTGGAGTTCCACCAGGGCTATTCGACCACCCGGCTGATCGAGCGGGCGCGCTCCGAGCCGCAGGGCTGAAGCCGCGGCCGGACCGCGCGCGCCGCTTCAGCAGGCCGCTGAACGACCCCGTTGCAACGACTGCTCAGGTCTGCGCGGCGTAGCCCGCGTCCGGCATCTGCGCCGGGTCGAATTCGGCGACGTTGGTGGCGAACGCCCAGCGGTAGCCGTCCGGATCCAGGAACGTGGCCATGCGGTCGCCCCAGAACATGATGGCCGGTTCGCTCACCACGGTGGCGCCGGCATTGCGCGCGCGCTCGGTGAGGGCGTCGACGTCCGGGCAGTAGACGTACTGCTGCATCGGCCCTTCGCGCCCCGACGACGCCGGCGCCTGCAGCTCGCTGCCGTAGGCCCCTTCGGGCGAGAACATGATGCGGCCGTCGTGGAAGGTCATCTGCGCATGGGCGACGCGCCCGTCCGGGCCGGGCATGATGAACTCGAGCTCGAAGCCGAAAGCGCTCTGGTAAAAGGCGATGGCGAGCTCGGCGCTGCGCACGGTGAGCGAGGCGATCATCTGCGGCGAGCCGGCCGCCCGTCCGTGTGGTGGCCTGGCCGCCGCAGGCTTCGCGCCGGGGCGCGGCTTGCGACGCGGCGGCGGGCTGCGTCCCGCGGGCTTCTTCGCCGCGGCGGCGGCTTTGCGTGGCGCCGCAGCCGGCCGTTTTGCCGGTGCGGCCTTGACCGCGGCGCGCGCGGCTTTCGGCCGGGCCTTTGCGCTGGCCCTGGATTTCGCGGCGGCTTTCTTGCGGATCTTCGGTTTGGCCATCGCGCGCTCCTGAGTCGTTCGAAATAGTGCCGGTCGCTTGCGCCGGCACGCGGCTTGAGTGTACGCCCGCTGCGGACCGCACGACCAGCCCCGCGATACCGTTCATCGACCGTCGTTAAAGCCCGCAGCGGCGCCGGCCGATAGGGCCCATGCGGCGGCATGCGCCAACCCAGAGGGGAACGATGAACCAGCATTATGCGTTGGAGAGCAAGGTGATGCGTTCGGTCAACGAAGCGCTGCGGCTGAACGCGCTGAAGCTGCCGTCGCTGCCGGAGGTCGCCGGCCAGGTGCAGGCCATCGCCGCCGACCCCGGCGCTTCGATCGACGACCTCGCCGGCGCGATCCTGCGCGACGCCGCGCTCACCGCGCGCCTGATCCGCATCGCCAACAGCCCGCTGCTGCGCGGCCGCGTCGAGGTGCGCACCCTGCCGCAGGCGATCACGCGGCTGGGCATCTACTACGTGCGCGACCTGGTCATCGCGCTGACCATGGAGCACGCCTTCGAGCCGCGCTCCTCGGCGGTGCGCCAGATGCTGCAGCGCATCTGGCGGCGCAGTAAGGACGTGGCCGCGATCTGCCACGTGCTGGCGCGTCACCGCACGCTGCTGCCGGCCGAGCAGGCCATGCTGGCCGGCCTGCTGCACCTGATCGGCGCGCTGCCGCTGCTGGCGTCGGCCGACGAGGACGCGCAGGCGCCGGTGGATCCCGTGGACCTGTTCGTGGTGATCGAGGCCCACCACGGCCAGATCGGCGGCCGCATCCTCCGCCAATGGCATTTCCGCGACGAGATCGCCGGCGTGCCGGAAGCCTATCGGGAACACGCGCGCCCCGGCGGCGAGGCTGCGGACTTCGCCGACGTGGTCTCGGTGGCCAACCTGCTGTGCGCGCCCTTCGAAGGCCACGTCTACGAAATACCCGACTGGGGCAGCTACCCTGCGGCGCGCAAGCTCGGCCTCGCCAGCGCGGCGGACTTCTATTCTTCCGAGCAGATGCAGCTGGACCTGCAGCGGAGCATGAACCTGTTCAGTTGAGCGGCGACGCGGTCCATTTCTTGATCCAGGCTTCCACCGTCTGGTGCCATTGCAGGCTGTTCTGCGGCTTGCGCACCCAGTGGTTTTCGTCCGGGAACACCAGCAGCTGGCTCGGTACGCCGCGGCGCTGCAGGGCGGTGAAGGCGGCGATGCCCTGCTCCAGGGGGATGCGGAAATCCAGCGCCGAGTGCACCACCAGCATGGGCACGTGCCAGTCCTTGACGTGGTTGACCGGGTTGAACCGCTCGAACGCTTCCGGCTTCTCCCACTGCGTGGCCTGGTTCTCCCATTCGTCGAACCACAGCTCCTCGGTGGAGTAGTACTCCATGCGGTTGTCGAATACGCCGTCGTGGCTGACCAGGCACTTCCACGGTGCGCTCCAGTTGCCGGCCATCCAGTTGACCATGTAGCCGCCGTAGCTGGCGCCGAGCGCGCAGGCGCGGTCGGCATCCAGGAACGGGTACTTTGCCAGCGCCGCGGCCCAGCCCTTCTGCAGGTCCTCCAGCGGGCGGTCGCCCCAGTGGCCGGAGATGGCGTCGGTGAAGGCCTGGCCGTAGCCGGTGGAGCCGTGGAAGTCGATCGTCACCACGGCGAAGCCGGCGCCGGCGTAGGTCTGCGGGTTCCAGCGGTAATGGAAATCGTTGAGCCAGGAGCCCTGCGGGCCGCCGTGCACCAGGAACGCCACCGGGTACTTGTGGCCGGGCTTGTAGCCGTAAGGCTTGACCACGTAGCCCTGCACGGTCTCGTCGTTCCAGCCCTTGAAGCGGAAGAACTCGTACTGGCCGAAGGCGACGCCTTGCAGGCGCTCGGCGTTGAAGCGGGTCAGGCGCTCGGGCTCGGCGCCGGACTTGAGCCGGTACAGGTCGGCGGGCGCATCCAGCGTTTCGCGCGCGATGACGATTTCGGCGCCGGCCACGCTGTAGCCGGCGATGTTGCCGCCGCCGGCGACGCGCGCCACCCGGCCGGAGGCGATGTCCACCGCGAACAGCGGGTGCTCGCCTTCGTCGTCGGCCAGCGCGTAGAGCGTGGCGCCGTCGGCGGACAGGCGCATGGAGCCGGCCGAACGGTCCCAGCCGGGCGCGACCTCGCGCCGGCTGCCGCTGGCCAGGTCCAGCTCCATGATGCCGAAGCGGTCCGACTCGAACTTGGGCCGCTTCATCGCCAGGTAGTAGAGCTTGCGGCCGTCGTGCGAGGCCACCGGGTAGGCATCCCAGGCCGGGTTGCCGGCGGTCAGGTTGCGCGGTGCGGCGCTGCCGTCGACCGGCACCGCGTAGATGTCGAAGTTGGTCGACCAGGGCTCGCTGGTGCCGGCGATGCGCACGCCGAAATAAATGGTGCGCCCGTCCGGCGAGAAGCAGTATTCGGAATCGTCGCCGAACGGCTTGGAAGGCACGTCGCCGTCGATGCCGCGGGTGAGCGCGCTCGGTTCGCCCACCGCTGCGCCGTCCTTGCCAAGCTGCACCAGGTACAGCTGCGAGCGGCGGCCGTCGGCCCAGGCGTCCCAGTGGCGGATGAACAGCTTGTCGTAGACGGTGCCGCTGCGCTTGGCCGCCGCCTGCTCGTCCAGCCGCTTGCGCGTGCACGCCAGGTCCGCGCAGTCGTCGAACACGTCGAGCGACAGCGCCAGGCTGCGGCCGTCGGGTGCGACCACGAAGTTGTTCACGTCCAGCGGCAGGCTGGTGACCTGCCGCGCCTCGCCCAGCCCTTCGTCGAGCCGCCAGACCTGCGAGCTGCCGCCACGCCCGGAGAGGAAGAACAGCGTGCGGCCGTCGGGCGACCAGCGCGGCGAGCTGGAGTCCGCGCCCTTGGCGGTGATCCGCTGCGGCTGCGCGCCGGCCTGCCGCAGCGACAGGCGCCAGATGCTGTTGACGCCCTTGTTGCCCTCGAAATCGGTTTCGCGCAGCGCGAACGCCAGGCTCGCACCGTCCGGCGCGAGCTGCGGGTCGGACACGCGGTCCAGCATCACCAGGTCCTTGGCGGTGAAGGGCCGCGGCGCGGCGGGGGCTGCGGAGGCGGGGTCGGGCATGGTCATGAGCAAGGCAAGGGCCAGCGAGGCGGCGAGCCGGAAGAAAGTCATCAGGGAACTCCTGGGGTCGCGCACCGATACGGATTCGCGGCGCTGCGCACCGGCATGGTACGGGTTGCCGATGGCGGCCGCTATACTTCCGGCCATGCCCTCTTCCGCCCTTGGCGCCGGCGCGCCGGCGCAGCCCGCCTACGTCGGCGAGGAGCTGTTCGGCCATCCCAAGGGCCTGTATGTCTGCTTCTTCACCGAGATGTGGGAGCGCTTCTCGTTTTACGGCATGAAGGCGCTGCTGGCGCTGTACCTGATCAAGCATCATTTCTTCAGCGACACCGAGAGCCTGAAAGTGGTCGGCGCCTACGGCGGCTTGGTCTACGCCACGCCGGTGCTGGGCGGCGTGCTGGCGGACCGCTACCTGGGCATGCGCAAGGCGGTGGTGCTGGGCGGCGTGCTGCTGTGCATGGGGCACCTGGGCATGAGCGTGGAGGGCCGCCAGGCCACGCTGGTCGACGGCGTGGTGCACCGCGACCTGTGGGCGCTGTCGGTGTTCTACGCCTCGCTGGCGCTGATCATCAGCGGAGTGGGCTTCTTGAAGCCCAACATCTCCACCATCGTCGGCAAGCTCTACCCGGAGGGCGACCCGCGCCGCGACTCCGGCTTCACCCTGTTCTATGCCGGCATCAACGTCGGCGCGCTGTTCGCCAGCCTGATCTGCGGCTACCTGGGCGAGGTCTACGGCTGGGGCTACGGCTTCGGCGCCGCCGGCATCGGCATGTTGGCGGGCCTGGCGGTATTCATCACCGGCCAGCGCTACCTGCTGGGCCACGCCGAGCCGCGCGACCCGGCGCTGCTGCGGCGCCGCGTGCTCGGGCCGCTCACCCTGGAATGGAGCATCTACCTGGGCGCCGCGGCCGGGCTGCCGCTGATCTGGGTGCTGATGCAGCTGGGCGACGCCGTGCTGTGGCTGCAGGTGGCGGTGATGGCCGGCTGGCTGGCCTGGCTGCTGTGGTACCTGGCCGCGCACTGCACGCCGGCGCAGCGCCGGCAGATGCTGGCGGTGGTGTTCTTCGTCGCGGTGGGCCTGCTGTTCTACGCGCTCTACGAGCAGACCTACAGCTCCTGGGTGCTGTTCACCGACCGCATGCTGGACAAGGACCTGTTCCCCGCGCTGGTGATCCGCCAGGGCCAGCCGCTGCCCTGGGCGGTGCTGCCGCTGGCGCTGTCGCCGCTGGCGGTGGCCTTTTCGCTGCGCGCGCGCGCAGCGTTGGCCGGCTGGATCATGGGGCTGCTCACCCTGTTCGCCTTCGTCCTGATCAGCCGCGACAGCGTGGTGCTGCCGCAGACCGCCGGCTCGCTGACCTACCTGGGCGCGCTGTTCATCGTGCTGCTGTCGCCGCTGTTCGCCTGGCTGTGGCCGTTCCTGGAGCGCCGCGGCGCCAATCCCTCCAAGCCGATGAAGAGCGCCATCGGCCTGGCCTTCGCCGGCCTGGCCTACCTGCCGCTGCTGGCGGCCAATGCCACGGTTGCGCCCGGTGCGCTGGGCAGCGTGTGGTGGCTGGTGCTGGCCTACGTGGTGCTGGAAGTCGGCGAGGTGGCGCTGTCGCCGATCTGCCTGTCGGCCGTCACCGAGCTGTCGGTGCCGTCGGTCATGGGCCTGATGATGGGGGCCTGGTGGCTCGGCACCTCGTTCTCCGAGCAGATGGCCGCGATCTTCAGCAGCTTCGCCGCCCTCGACATCGTGCCCGGCCAGCAGATCGACCTGGCGCAGGCCGCGCTCAAGTACGGCGCGCTGTTCCGCAAGATGGTACTTCTCGGCGTGGGCACCGGCCTGCTGGCCTGGGCGCTGACGCCGGGCTTGAAGAGGATGATGCGCGCCGGGTGAGCGCCGCGCGGACGGCTCGCTCTGCCGTCCCTACTGCGGGCTCGGCGTGCTCGGCGGCGGCGGCAACGTCGAGCGGTCGGTGACCAGCAGGCGGTCGATGTCCGCCAGGTCCTGCTCGGATATCCGGCCGGCGTCCTGCTTCAGCGCCAGGGTGCTGTTGAGGTAGGTGTAGCGCGACTGGTAGTAGCTCTTCTGCGCCGCCGCCAGCGCCTGCCGCGCGTTGAGCACGTCGATCTCGGTGCGCGTGCCCACGCGCAGGCCGACGATGGTGGCGTCCAGGCTGGTCTGGTTGGACAGCACGGCCTGGCGGTTGGCGCGCACCGAGGCGATGCCGCTGATCACGCCCTCGTAGTCGTTGCGCGTGTTCTGGTCCACGGTGCGGTGCTGCAGCTCGTACTGCGCCTGGGCCTGGTCGTAGCTGGCGCGGGCCTGCCGCACCTGCGAGGTGACCAGCCCGCCCTGGAAGATGTTCCAGTTCAGGCTCAGGCCGACGACGTCGGTGATGGCGTCGTCGCCGAACGCCGAATGCGAGGTCTGGCGCCCGGTGGATCCCACCGCGCTGAGGGTCGGCAGGTAGGCGCCGCGGTACACCTCGATCTGCTTGCGCGCGGCCTCGGCGGCGTAGTAGGCGCTCATCAGCGTGGGGTTGTCCTTGGCCGCGGCGTTGCTCCAGTCGTCCACCGAGACCGGGTTGGGCGCCACCAGCGGAATCTCCTCCTGCAGGCTGGCGACGGTGTCCACCGGCTTGCCGATGATCAGGCCGAGCGCGCGCTTGGCGTTGTCCAGCGCGGTGCGGTCGGCGATGACGGTGGCGGTGGCGGTGTCGTAGGAAGCCTGGGCGTTGCGCACGTCGGTGATGGCGGCCAGGCCCACCTCGAATTTCTTCTGCGCCTGGTCCAGCTGCTGCTTGAACGAGGTCTGCGCGTCCAGGTCGGCGCGCAGCGTGTCCAGCGCCGACAGCACGGCGAAATAGGCGCTGGCGGTGCGGCCGATCAGGCCCTGGCGCGCCGCTTCCAGCGTCGCTTCGGCCTCGGCGACCTGGCGCGAGGACTGCGCCAGGGTGGCAAACGCGGACCAGTTGAACAGCGCCTGCGACAGGTTCACCGAGTAGCCGCGCGTGCTGTAGTACTGCGTGGCCGCGCTCGACGCCGGCGACGGCGTGCCGCCGCTGCCGCCGCCGTTGAGGCTGCTGGAGCCGCTCTGGTTGCTGGACAGCACGTGCAGGCGGTCGTGGTCGATGGCGGCTTGCCCGGTGACCTGCGGCAGCACGTAGGACCAGGCCTGTGGCCGCACCTCGACGCTGGCGTCGCGCTGGTGCTGGGCGGCCTGGTAGGTCTGGTCCTGGTCCTTGGCCAGCCGGTAAACGTCCATCAGGTCGTTGGCGCAGGCCACCGCCGGGGCGGCCAGCGCCACAGCGGACAGCGTGCCGATCAAGAGGCGGCGCATGCAGGCTCCCGTAGGGTTCAGTAACGCGGCACCGACGGGTCGATGTGTACCGACCAGGCGTCGATTCCCCCGCTTAGATGCGCCACGCCGGTAAAACCGTTGCGTTCGAGAATGCGGCCGGCCAGTTCGCTGCGCACGCCATGGTGGCACAGGGCGACCAGCGGCAGGCCGCCGCGCAGTTCGTCCAGGCGCCCGGCCAGCTCGCCCAGCGGGATGTGCACGGCACCCTCGATGCGGGCGATGTCCAGCTCCACCGGTTCGCGGACGTCGAGCAGGCGCACCTTGCCAGCGTCGAGCAGCGCTTTGAGTGCGTCGGGGTCGAGGTTTTGCATGCGTCAGCCAGGGCCAGCGGAACGGCCGGAAGCCTAGCATAGGGGGCGGTAAAGTACCGTAAACGATGCTGCCGGGGGGCAGGCCGCCGTGCGCCGGTCGCGCGGCCCGGCGACGGCGCTCAGGAGGCCTGCGCGGGGTCCGGATGGTGATGCGCCTGCGGGTAGACCAGCCCGGCCAGCTCGCTGCGGCTGCACACGCCCAGCTTGCGGTAAATCCGGTAGAGATGGTTGGCCACGGTCGACGGGGCGATGCCGATGCGCCGCGCGGCCTGCTTGAAGCTCAGGCCGTGCGCCACCGCGTAGACGATTTCGCGCTCGCGCTGGGTGAGGCGGTCCAACGCGCCGGCCGGCCAGATGAAGACGTAGTTGAAGTCGTCCACCCGCTGGCAGCCGACGCACAGTCCTTCGATCACCGTGGTGCGGCCGCGCGGCGGCAGCGGGAAGGGCAGGGTATAGGGCGTGCGCCCCGGGAAATGCTTGTCCAGCAGTTCCAGGAAGCGCGGCTGCGCTTCGTGGAATATCCCCTCGGAGTCCACCGCCGCGGCTGCGCTTTCCGCCGGGCGGTCGCCGGCCGAGCGCATCAGGTGCAGGAAAAACGCATGCGAGGCGGCATTGATCAGGTGGAACGTGGCGCGCTGCTGGTTGCGCCGGTCGGTTTCGGAGAACACCTGCCTGCGATCCTTGCGGTACAGCGTCAGCAACGAATACAGGCCGCTGCGCGGGTCGAGGTGGCCGGAGCCGAGGATCCGGCTGATGCCGTAGCGCGCGTAGCATTCGCGGTACACCGGCATCTGGAAGAACTCGGCGTCCGGCACCACGCTGCGCATGTCGACCGGTTCGCCCAGGCTGGCCAGCAGCCGCGGCATCAGCGGGTTGAAGCTGTGGACCTGCTCCAGTGCGCGCGGGAAGTCGTCCGGCAAGCCCACCGTCGCCACGCTGTGGAACATCAGCCGCGGCAGCGTGCCGGTGCCCCACAAAGCGCCGTCGAAGGCGACTACCGACTGCAGCTGTTCCAGCGCCCAGCTGCGGAACGACTCCGACGGCACGCTCAGCGCGGACCGGTAAAGCCGCCCGATGCAGCGGTCCACTGACTCGACACCCCCGATTTGCTCCATTGCTGCTCCGGCCAATACCTGCCAATACCTGTACGCGGCGGCACGCCGGGCATGAGGCACCTCGCGCAGGCCGATTTCCTGCGAGCATCGCGCGCGGGCAAAAGTTCCCCGGAGATCCCGCCGGCCGGCGCCGCGGCGCGCCCGCGCCCGTGGCCGACTTGAACCGAAAGCCGCTAATGCGGTCTGATAGGGGCAAATCCAGACCAGCGCGGAGAAAAATGATGAGAGATAGCGCCCAGCAGTACCGTCTCAGGTTGCCACGCAAGTTCCTGCCGGTTCTGGCAGCGGCCCTGGCCACGGTACTGCTGTCCGTCACCGGCGTGAGCGCGGTGTCGGCACAGCCGGCCCCGGTTCCGCAGAATGACCAGAACAACCCGTCTCCGGGTCCCAGCAATTCCGGCGAGCAGAGCGGGCCTAACCAGGCCAACGGGACGGTGAAGGTCGGCCCCGAGACCTACAGCAAGGAAGAAACCATGGCGGCCGCGGAGAAGTTCTTCGGCGGCACCACCCAGGGCCTGGCCAAGGTGATTGAGAAGGCTTTCTCCGACAACGGGCGGCCCAACGCCTACATCGTCGGCAACGAGGGCTCGGGAGCGGTCATCGTCGGCCTGCGCTACGGCGAGGGCACCCTCTACTACAAGGGCGGCGGCTCGATGAAGGTCTACTGGCAGGGTCCTTCGGTCGGCTGGGACCTCGGCGGCAACGCCGCCAAGGTGTTCACCCTGGTCTACAACCTGCACTGGACCAAGGACCTGTTCCAGCGCTTCCCCGGCGTGGACGGCAGCCTCTACTTCGTCGCCGGCGTGGGCCTGAACTACCAGCGCGCCTCCGACATCACCCTGGCGCCGATCCGCACCGGAGTGGGCCTGCGCGCCGGCGCCAACGTCGGCTACCTGAGCTATACGCGCCGGAAGACCTGGAATCCGTTCTGACGAAGCCGGGAGTCGGGATTCGGGAATCGTCTGAAGCCTGCCGCCGGCAGACCGGAGTCAGCAAGCTTGCGCCCGGGTAGAATCAATTCGGGCAGGCAACTGCCCCTGAATTGAGGCGGCCGCACATGAGCACGCTTGATCGTATTGTGATTGACCCCGCCATTTGTCACGGCAGGCCGGTGATTCGCGGTACGCGTGTTCCGGTCGCAATCGTAGTCGGCAGCCTGGCGGGCGGCATGAGCTTCGAAGAAGTGGCACACGAATACGACCTCACCGCCGACGACATCCGGGCAGCGCTAGGCGTCGCGCAGGAGCGGTTGAGCGAAGAGTCATTCCATGCCTTGCCCGCGGCGTGAAGTTCCTGCTCGACGCCAACATGCCGCGTGCCGCCGTCCGTGCAGTGCTGGCGCGGAGGCACGACGCCGAGCACATTAGGGATACTGCGCTGCGCGACGCTGCCGATGAGCTGGTAGCCGCCTACGCCCTCGCTTCCGGGGCTGTGTTGGTGAGCCGGGACCTGGATTCGCCGACATGCGTCGCTATCCACCGGCACGCTATCACGGCCTCTTGGTGTTGCGACTGCCGGACGACAGCGGAGCCGCGCAGATCGCCGGGGTGCTGAGCCGATTTCTGGCATCAAGCGAGCTGGTCAGGCAACTCCCCGGACATTTGGCGATCGTGGACTCATCGAGAGTACGGTTCAGGCCGGCACTCGCTTGAAAAGCAGAACGGCGGATCGCAAACCATCATGCTACGAAACATGGCCGGGAGAACAAAGACCCAGCCGCCGGAGCAAATCGTCGATGTCCGCGGGGTCGTGGTACACGCCCAGGCCGATGCGCAGGCGGTCGTCGCGGCAATCGGTGACCACGTCCAGGACCTGCAGCCGCGCGCATAACGCCGCGGCCTCCGGATGGCGGAAGCTGAGGAAATTGCCGCGCGGCGCCCGCTCGGCCGGTACCAGGTTGTGGCGGCCCAGCACCGGCGGCCCTTGCCGCTCCAGCCCTGCCAGCAGCAGCTGCTGCAGGTGCATTACCCGCGCATGGATGGTGGCGGGATCCAGTGCGAGCGTGTCGCACAGGTCCAGCGACGCATTCAGGCGGTATAGGGCGGTCGGGTCGAAGGTGGCGCCCATGAAGCGCATCCCGCCGGGGGCGTAGTCCACCGCCTGCGCCGGCCCCGGCAATCCGGCGAATCCGGCAAACCATCCGGTGTCCAGCGGCCGCGGCGCATAGCCCGGCGGGCAGTGCATGAAGCAGGCGCCTTCGCCGGCCATGGCGTACTTGTAGCCGCCGGCCAGGTAGAACACGCGCGCCGTCAGCGCCGACAGGTCCACCGGCAGCGCCATGAACGCGTGGTAGCCGTCGATCGCCACCAGCGTCGCCTCGTCGCGCACCGCGCCGGCCAGCGCGCCCGGGTCCTGCACCAGGAAGCCGCTGTTGAAGAAGCACTGGCTGAAGTACACCAGGTCGTGGCCGCCGCGCGCGGCGGCATTGCCGAAGCGCTCGGCGAACGTGTCGAATGGCTCTGCGGCAACCCGCTCGGCGCGCGCCTGGCCGGCTTCCTCCAGGCGCAGGAGCTGCCGGGCGAAGCTGTGGAATTCCGCGTCCGTCGTGAGCACGCGCAGCGGCCGCCGCTCGATGCACGACAGCAGGCGCATGACCAGCTCGTGGGTGTTGGGAGCGAAGCACAGCGAATCCGGCGAGGGCAGGGCGAGCCGCCGCGCCACATGCGCCTGCGCCCGCGGCAGCACCTCGCCCAGCACCTTGTCCCACTTGCGGTCCATCAGCTCGGCCGCGTCCAGCCAGGCCCTTTGCTGGGCCTCGAAGCTCGCATCCGGCCAGGGATGGTGGCTGTGGGCCGCCGCGTGCAGGCGCCCGGGCCGGGCGTTCAGGAAGCGCGAGAAATGCGCCTTGTAAGAGGGCAGCCCCGACATGCCGTGAGAGCTAGCCGAGCTTTTTGACGAAGTGGAACGAGGTCACCAGCATGCCCTCGCGAAAATAGAACTTGTGCGCCTGCTGGCGCTGGGTGCCGGAGTCCAGGCTCAGCGTGCCGCAGCCGTGCTCGCGCGCCTGCGCCTCGAGCCAGGCCAGCAAGGTGCGGCCGACGCCGGCGGAGCGCTTGCGCGCGTCGGTGACCAGGTCGTCGACGTAGAGGTCGTGGGGCGTGGCGGTCTTGTGCTGCAGCCGCCAGACCGCGACGCCGGCGACCTGCTCGCCTTCGGCGGCCACCGCCATCCGCGCGCCGGCGGCGAACAGCCGCCGCATCTGCGCGGCGTAATCCGCCGGCAGGTCCGGCCGCAGCTGCCGGTGCACGTCTTCGGCGCGGGCCAGCCAGTCCGGCTCGAGCAGCCGGCCGGCGGCGTCGGTGATCGGGATGATGCGGACCGCGGCCTTGTTCATGGAGTGCACCGGCAGGCGGGCCGGTGCCCGACTGCGCCGATTCTACGGGAACGCGTCCGGCAGCTTGCGCCTGCGGCTTGACGGGCGGCCGCACGGGCCGCGTTCAGAAGTTCTCGCGCAGCGTCTCCGCCACCGTGTCCTTCGGCTTCCAGGGGTGGCCCAGGCGCTGTTCGATGTATTCGCGGATCAGGCGGCGCACCACCTGGGAGGGCGTCTGGTCCTGCATGGCGCAGAGGCGCTCGAACACCGCTTTCTTGCGCGGGTCGATCAGAATCGTGAGCCTGGCGGTGCGGTCTTCGATTGTCATGTGAGGTGCGTGGTATTTACATTATCAGCAAATAGAATGATAATAGAATTATCATAAGTCAAGCCCATGCGGCTTGCGCCAGCGGGTTCAAGCCGGCGCGAGCCCGGGCGAACCTTGGACACCCATCCGTCAGCATGACGGCTTTTTGCACAACGTTGGCGCACCGCTGCCCGCTTCGGGCACGATGCTTCTTTGCCGCAAGGTTCCGGATGCGCCATGACTGATCCGGCCTGGACGATGACGGCGACGCTGGCGATCCCGCTGGCCTGGGTGGCCATCGGCTCGCTCGGCCTGCTGCGCGCGCGCAGCGTGCTGATCGCCGGCCGCGTGCTGTTCCCGCTGGGCGCGGCGGCCGCCCTGCTGCTGGCGTTCCTGAGCCTGGCCTCGATCGGTGCGCCGGTGCAGACCGCGGTGCTGCCGCTGGGCCTGCCGGACCTGCCGTTCCACGTGCGCCTGGACGCGCTGGCGCGCTTGTTCCTGTTCCTGATCGGCGCGGCTTCCGCCGGCATCACGATATTCGCCGCCGGCTACTTCCGCAGCGGCGAAGGCACCCCGCCCGGGCTGCTGTGCCTGCAGTACCACGTGTTCCTCGCCAGCATGGCGATGGTGGTGATGGCCGACGACGCCTATTTGTTCATGGTGGCCTGGGAAACCATGGCGCTGTCGTCGTTCTTCCTGGTCACCACGCAGCACCGCATCGCCGAGATCCGCGCCGCCGGCTTCCTGTACCTGCTGCTGGCCCACATCGGCGCCATCGGCATCCTGCTGTGCTTCGGGCTGCTGCAGGGCGGCAGCTGGCAGTTCACCTTCGACGCGATGCGCGCGGCGCGGCTCACGCCGGCCTGGTCCAGCGCGGCGTTCTTCCTGGCGGTGTTCGGCTTCGGCGCCAAGGCCGGCATCGTGCCGATGCACGTCTGGCTGCCGGAGGCGCACCCGGCCGCGCCGTCGCCGGTGTCCGCGCTGATGAGCGGCGTGATGCTGAAGACGGCGGTGTACGGCCTGCTGCGCGTCGGCTTCGACCTGCTGCAGGTGCGCTGCTGGTGGTGGGGGCTGGCGGTGCTGGGCCTGGGGCTGTTCAGCGCCCTCTACGGGGTGATCTTCGCCGCCGCGCAGACCGACATGAAGCGGCTGCTGGCGTATTCGTCGATCGAGAACATCGGCATCATCTTCATCGGCCTGGGCCTGGCGCTGCTGTTCCAGGGCTTCGGCATGGCGCTGCCGGCGGCGCTGGCGCTGGCCGCCACGCTGTACCACTGCATCAACCACGCGTTCTTCAAGAGCCTGCTGTTCCTGGCCACCGGCTCGGTGCTGCACGCCACCCGCCAGCGCAGCCTGGGCAAGCTGGGGGGCCTGATCCACCGCATGCCCACGGTGGCCTGGCTGGCGCTGGTCGGCACGCTGGCCATCGCCGGCCTGCCGCCGCTCAACGGCTTCGTCTCGGAATGGCTGCTGCTGCAGGGCTTCCTGTTCAGCTTCGACCTGCCGCATTCGTTCGTGAACATGCTGGTGCCGATCGGCGCGGCCGGCTTGGCGCTGGCGGTGGCCCTGGCGGCCTACGTGATGGTCAAGTTCTACGGCATCATCTTCCTGGGCCGCATGCGCGAGCCGCGGCTGGCGGCGGCCAAGGACTGCGGGCGGCTCGAAAGCCTGGGCCTGATGTGGCTGGCGGCGGTCTGCGTACTGCTGGGAATTTTCCCGGTGACGGTTCTGGCGTTGCTGGACAACGTCAACCAGCTGCTGCTCGGCAGCGGCCTGGCGCCGCAGATCGACCACTGGTGGCTGCTGGCGCCGGTGGCGCGCGCGCGCGCGTCCTACAGCCCGCTGGTGTTCCTGCTCGGCATCGCCGGCGTGACCTGGCTCACGGTGCTGGTGGTGCACAACTTCTACCACGGCCGCGTGCGCCTGACCGATCCCTGGGATTGCGGTTTCCCGTTGCAGAACGCGCGCATGCAGGACACCGCCGAAGGCTTCGGCCAGCCGATCCGGCAGATCTTCGAGCCGTTCTTCCAGATGCGGCGCGAGCTGCCCACGCCGTTCGACGGCGCGCCGCGCTACCGCGTGGAGATCGGCGACCGTTTCTGGATCTGGCTGTACCAGCCGGCGGCGCGCCTGGTGCAGGCCACCGCCCGCGTCGTCGGCCTGCTGCAGCAGGGACGCATCGCCGTGTACCTGCTGTACAGCTTCCTGACGCTCGTGGCCCTGCTGCTGCTGACCCTGTGAGCGCGCCATGAACCACGTCGTGAACGCGGGCGCATGGCTGGCGCAGCTGGTGGCGGTGACCACGGCGATCGCGGCCGCGCCGCTGCTGATGGGCTGGGTCAACCAGTGCCGCGCCTGGCTGCAGAACCGCAGCGGCGCCGGCCTGCTGCAGCCGTACCGCATGCTGCGCAAGCTGCTCTACAAGGACGCGGCGATCGCCTCGGCCGCCTCGCCGCTGTTCCGGGTGACGCCGTACATCCTGTTCGGCGCGATGGTCTGCGCCGCCGCGGTGATCCCGTCGCTGGGAACTACGCTGCCGTTCACCGCGGCGGCCGACACCATCGCGCTGGTCGGCCTGTTCGCGCTGGCGCGGGTGTTCATCGCCCTGGCGGCGATGGACATCGGCACCGCCTTCGGCTCGCTCGGCGCGCGCCGCGAGATGCTGGTGGGCTTCCTCGCCGAGCCGGCGCTGCTGATGGTGTTTTTCACCGTGTCGCTGATCGCCCACAGCACCGCGCTGCCGACCATGGCGCAGGCGCTGGCGCACCGGGGCGCGGCGATCTATCCCAGCCTGGCGTTCGCCGCCGTCGCCTTCCTGATGGTGCTGCTGGCGGAGAACGCGCGCATCCCGATCGACAACCCCGCCACCCACCTCGAGCTCACCATGATCCACGAGGCCATGGTGCTGGAATATTCGGCGCGCCACCTGGCGCTGATCGAATGGTCCGCCGCGCTCAAGCTGTTCAACTACTGCTGCATCGGCCTGGCGCTGTTCCTGCCCTGGGGGCTGGGCGCCGGCGACTGGCGCAGCCTGGTTCCGGCGCTGGGCTTCCTCACCGCCAAGCTGGCGGTGGCCGGGGCGGCACTGGCGCTGATCGAGACGTTCAGCGCCAAGATGCGCATCTTCCGTGCACCCGAGTTCCTGGCCACCGCCTTCCTGCTGGCGGTGCTGGGTCTGCTGGTGCACCTGTTGCTGGGCAGCTAGGACGAAACCATGGCCAACCTGCCGCTGTCCTCCCAGATCATCAACCTGTGCGCGGCCGTGCTGCTGCTGGTGTCGTTCGCCATGCTGTCGCAGCGGCGCGTGCTGTCGCTGGTGCAGCTGTTCGCGCTGCAGGGTGCGGTGCTGTGCCTGTCCACCATCACGGTGGCCTGGACCGCCGGCCGCAGCGAGCTGTACGTGTCGGCCGCGGTGACCCTGGCGCTCAAGGTGCTGCTGCTGCCGTACATCCTGCACCGGCTGATCCGCGCGCTGAACGCGCGCTGGGAGACCGAGCTGCTGCTCAACGTGCCCGCCACCATGCTGGTCGGCCTGCTGCTGGTGATCTTCTCCTTCGGGCTGGCGCAGCCGATCTCGCAGCTGGCCGCCACCGTGACCCGCAGCACCCTGGGCATCGCCATCGCCGTGGTCATGCTGTCGTTCCTGATGATGATCACGCGGCGCAAGGCGGTGACCCAGGTGATCGGCTTCCTGGCGATGGAAAACGGGCTGTTCTTCGCCGCCACCAGCGCGACCTACGGCATGCCGATGGTGGTCGAGCTGGGCGTGGCGCTCGACGTGCTGGTGGCCATGCTGATCCTGGGCGTGTTCTTCTTCCAGATCCGCGAGCAGTTCGACAGCCTGGACCTGCGCAACCTGGAAGCGCTCAAGGAGGAATGACCCGGCCGCCATGGAACTGCTGATCCTGCTGTGCATCCCGCTGCTCGGGGCGGTGCTGCTGGCCCTGGTGGGCGAGCGCGACTGGGCGCCGGAAGCCAATTCCCTGATGAGCTTCGCCACCTTCGCCGCCGGCGCGGCGCTGACCGTGCGCGTGATCGGCAGCGGGCCGATGCTGGCGTTCCACGAGCAGTTCTTCGTGGACCCGTTCAACGTGTTCCTGGTGGCGTTGACGGCGTTCGTCGGCTTCACCACCTCGCTGTTCTCGCGGCCGTACATGCGCGTGGAGCAGCACCACGGCCGCCTGAACCGCAGCCAGCTGCGCCTGTACCACAGCATGTACCAGCTGTTCACCTTCACCATGCTGCTGGCGCTGCTCACCAACAACATGGGCATCCTGTGGGTGGCGATGGAAGGCGCGACCCTGACGACGGTGCTGCTGGTGTCGCTGTACCGTACGCCGAACGGCCTGGAGGCGGCGTGGAAGTACTTCATCCTGTGCGGCGTGGGCATCGCCCAGGCGCTGTTCGGCACCATCCTGCTGTACTTCGCCGCCGAGAAGGTGCTTGGCGCCGAGGGCACCACCGCGCTGCTGTGGACGCACCTGAATCAGGTCAAGGGCGAGCTGGAACCGGTGGTGCTGTCGCTGGCCTTCGTGTTCCTGCTGGTCGGCTACGGCACCAAGGTGGGCCTGGTGCCGCTGCACAACTGGCTGCCCGATGCCCACGCCGAGGGCCCCACGCCGGTTTCCGCGGTGCTGTCGGGCCTGCTGCTGAACGTGGCCCTATATGCCGTGGTGCGCTGCAAGGTGCTGGTGGAAGGCTCGCTGCACAACGGCATGGCCGGCCGCCTGATGATGGCCTTCGGCCTCACCTCGGTGGTGGTGGCGGCGTTTTTCCTGTGGCGCCAGAAGGACATCAAGCGCCTGTTCGCCTATTCCTCGATCGAGCACATGGGCATCGTCACCTTCGCCTTCGGCATGGGCGGGCCGGTGGCGAACTTCGCCGCGCTGCTGCACATGACCGTGCATTCGCTGACCAAGTCGGCGATCTTCTTCGCCGTGGGCCACGCCGCGCAGAAGGCCGGCACGCAGATGATCGAGCAGATCCACGGCCTGCTGAAGCTGTCGCCCACGGTGGGCTGGGGCCTGATGCTCGGCTCGCTGGCGATCCTCGGCCTGCCGCCGTTCGGCGTGTTCGCCAGCGAGTTCCTGATCCTCACCACGGCGATGCGGGACCATCCCTGGGCCGCGCCGATCCTGCTGCTGGCGCTGGGCGTGGCGTTCGCGGCGATTTTTTCGCGCGTGCAGTCCATGGTGTTCGGCGAGCCCAGCTTGAGCCGGCTGCCGCACGCGCCGGCCTTGCTGCCGGTGTTCGCGCACCTGCTGCTGGTGCTGGCGCTGGGCCTGTTCATCCCGCCTTACCTGGCCGGCTGGTACCGGCTGGCGGCGAAGCTGATCGGATGAGCATGAACGGAAACGCGCCATCCTCCCGGTTGCGGCTCCGGTTGCGGCGCGCGCCGCACGGCCGCGGGGAGGGCTGATGGCCTATACCACGCTCGGCGTGATCCCCGCGCGGCTGCCCGGCCCGGTGCCGGTGCGCCGCTGCACGGTGGACGCGCGGCAGCTGGTGGCGGTGTGCGGCGCCGTGCGGCAGGCCGGGGGCCTGCTGCACGCGCTGTGGGCCAGCGACGAGAGCGACCGCGGCGCCGGCCAGCTGCTGCGCGTGGCCTTGCAGGACGCCGCCGGCCTGCTGATCCTGGAGCTGCCGCTGGCCGGCGATGCGCCGATGTTCCCGGACTTGTCCGTGCTGTTCCCGGCGGCGGGGCGCATGCAACGCGCCGCGCGCGACCTGTCCGGCGTGCGCCCGCAGGGCGGCGATGCGCGGCCCTGGCTGCGGCACGCCGGCTGGCCGGAGGACTTCCATCCCTTGCGCAAGGACGCCGAAGCCGCGTCCGCCTGGCCGGTGCGGCAGGAGCGCTACGCGTTCGTGCCGGTCACCGGCGACGGCGTGCACGAAATCCCGGTCGGGCCGGTGCATGCCGGCATCATCGAGCCCGGCCACTTCCGGTTCTCGGTGGTGGGCGAGAAGGTGCTGCGGCTGGAGCAGCGGCTCGGCTACGCGCACAAGGGCATCGAAAAGCGCTTCGAGTCGCTGCCGATCGTCGAGGGCGTGCGGCTGGCCGCGCGCGTCTCCGGCGATTCGGCGGCGGCGTTCTCCTGGGCCTACTGCATGGCGCTGGAAGCCCTGAGCGGCGCCGCGCCGCCGCCGCGCGCACTGGCGCTGCGCGCGTTGCACCTGGAGCGCGAGCGCCTGGCCAACCACCTGGGCGACCTCGGCGCGCTGGGCAATGACGCGGGCTTCGCCTTCGGCCTGTCGCAGTTCCTGCGCCTGAAGGAGGACCTGCTGCGCGCCAACGATGCCGCCTTCGGCCAGCGCTACCCGATGGACGCGATCGTGCCGGGCGGGGTGGCGGCGGACCTGGACGAGCCGAACCGGCTGCGCCTGCTCGGCGAAGTCGCGCCGCTGGCCGAACAGGTCGAGCGGCTGCACGCCATTTACGACGACCACGCCGGCGTGCAGGACCGCTTCATGGCCTGCGGGCGGGTGGAGCCGGAGCTGGCCGCGCAACTCGGCCTGGTCGGCATGGCGGGGCGCGCCAGCCAGCAGCTGCGCGACTTGCGCTGCGACCACCCGCATGCGCCCTACGACGCGCTGGCCGTCAATCTGTGTGGACACCGCGGCGGCGACGTCGCCGCCCGCGTGGCGGTGCGCTTCGCCGAGGCCTTGGAATCGCTGCGCCTGTGCCGCCTGCTGCTGGAGCAGTTGCCGGGCGGCGCGGTGCGCGCACCGGTGCCGGAGCCGCAGCCGCGCGCCTTCGGCGTGGGCTGGGTGGAAGGCTGGCGCGGGCCGGTGCTGGTGGCGCTGGAGGCCGGCGCGGGCGGCGCCATCCGCCGCTGCCATGCGCACGATCCGTCGTGGCAGAACTGGCCGGTGCTGGAGCATGCGGTGATCGGCAACATCGTTCCGGACTTCCCGCTGATCAACAAGTCCTTCAACCTGTCCTACAGCGGGCAGGACCTGTAAGGCGCCCAGCCAGGAACCCTTCGATGATCCACATCCTTCGCCAGATCGTCCGCACCGGCATCGTCAGCGAGGCGCCGCCGCCGGCGGACGAGGCGCTGCGACTGCGCCACAAGCTGCACGACGAGATCCTGCGGCTGCTCGGCCGCGCGCTGTGCATCCGCCAGGTGGACGCGGGCTCGTGCAATGGCTGCGAGCTGGAGATCAATGCGCTCAACAATCCCTACTACAATCTGGAGGGCCTTGGCATCAAATTCGTGGCGAGCCCGCGCCACGCCGACCTGCTGCTGGTCACCGGGCCGGTGGCAAAGAACATGGAGACCGCCTTGCTGCGCACCTATGACGCAACGCCCGAGCCCAAGCTGGTGGTCGCCGTGGGCGACTGCGGCTGCACCGGCGGCGTGTTCGGCCAGAGCTATGCGAGCTGCGGCAACGTCGCCAGCGTGATCCCGGTGGACGTGCAGGTGCCGGGCTGCCCGCCCAGCCCCACGGCGATCCTGCAGGGCATCGTCACGGCGGTGAGCGCGCGATGAACTGGGCGGTGGTGGCCAAGACCGCCGGGCTGCTGGTGCTGTCCAACCTGTTCATGACGTTCGCCTGGTACGCGCACCTGAAGAACCTGCGCGACAAGCCCTGGTTCGTGGCGGCGCTGGTGTCCTGGGCCGTTGCGCTGTTCGAATACCTGCTGCAGGTGCCGGCCAACCGCACCGGCTACGGCACCCTGAGCCTGGGCCAGCTCAAGATCCTGCAGGAGGTGATCACCTTGTCGGTGTTCGTGCCCTTCGCGCTGTTCTACATGGGCCAGCCGCTCAAGCTGGACTACCTGTGGGCGGCGTTCTGCATCATGGGCGCGGTGTACTTCGTTTTTCGCTGAAGCGCGGGCGGCGGCCGCGGCGGTCCGCACGCGCACCGCTGAACGCCGGCGCGGCGCAAGGAGCCAGGGATGAGCGCTGCAGGTCTTTCCAAGCCGCGGCTCGAGCGCATGCACCGGGTACTGTCCGGTTTCGTGGAGCGCGCGGAGCTGCCGGGGCTGGTGGCGCTGGTGAGCCGTCACGGCGACGTGCACGTGGAAACGCTCGGCACGCTGGCGCCGGGCCAGCCGGCGCCGATGGGCCGCGACACGATCTTTCGCATCGCCTCGCTCAGCAAGCTGGTCACCGCCGTGGCGGCGATGATCCTGGTGGAGGACTGCCGGCTGCGGCTCGACGAATCGATCGAGCCCTGGCTGCCGGAGCTGGCCAATCGCCGCGTGCTCAAGTCCCTGGCCTCGCAGCCCGACGACACGGTGCCGGCGCGGCGGCCGATCAGCGTGCGCGACCTGCTCACGTTCCGCCTGGGCATCGGCAGCGTTATGGCGCCGCCGGGCACCTACCCGATCCAGAAGCTGATCCGCGAGCACCAGATCGGCGGCGACGGCCCGCCGATGCCGTCGCAGGCGCCGGGCACGCAGGAGTGGCTGCGCCGGCTCGGCACGCTGCCCTTGATCGCGCAACCGGGCGAGCGCTGGCTGTATCACGTGGGTTCGGACGTCCTCGGCGTGCTGATCGCGCGCGTGGCCGGCCAGTCGCTGGGCGCGTTCATGCGCGAGCGCATCTTCGAGCCGCTGGGGATGAAGGATACCGGCTTCCACGTGCCGGCGGCCGGGATCGCACGCCTGCCCGGCTGCTATTCCTTCAACCGCCGCAGCGGCACGCTGGAACTCCACGACAGCGCGGACGGTAGCGCCTGGCAGGGCGAGCCGCCGTTCGAATCCGGCGGCGGCGGCCTGGTCTCGACCATCGACGATTTTTTCGCCTTCAGCCTCATGCTGCTGAACCAGGGCCGCCACGGGCCCACGCAAATCCTTTCGCGTGCGGCCGTGGAGCTGATGACCTCGGACCAGCTCACCCCGGAGCAGCGCGCAGGCTCGGAAGTCTTCTTCGGCAACTACCGCAGCTGGGGCTTCGGCATGGCGGTGGACATCCGCCGCAACGAAATCTACCGCACGCCCGGCCGCTTCGGCTGGGACGGCGGCTTCGGCACGTCCGCCTATATCGACCCGGCCGAAAGCATGATCGGAATCCTGTTCACCCAGCGCATGATGGAATCGCCGGAGCCGCCGAAGGTGTTCAGCGATTTCTGGACGCTGGCGTACGGGGCGATGGAGTAGCTCAGGGCCACCGGGCGTAGAAAGTTCGACCCGCCACGCATGCGTCGCCGAGACCTGTCTCGTAATAGTGGTTTCGTCGGTGGCAAAGCAACGGCCGGCATGCGACTTAAGAGCCGACACTCTGTAGATAATTGACGATTTTTTCGGCGTGGTCCTCTATCACGCCGCGGGCGCTTTCCATCGCGGTCTGGCTTTTGGACTTCACCGCGAACTCGCCAAGCGGGTACTGAATTTGGGGCTCCCTGATGCGGACAATGACCACGGTCCTTTCATCATCCGCGCTCATTTCTATAACGCACCGCTTCATCATGCGCGTGATCGTAGCCCCAGCCCAACAGCTTCGACCCCCAGAGAAGATACACCGTTCTAACCGAACCGTTGCCAAACGAGTATCGATATTCCCACATCATGGCATCCACACCTGCATGAAGAGGGTCAACGGACCAATAGTGATCTGCGTAAAGTTCCCGTACGCGTTGCCATTCGCCCCACTTTGGGGCTCGCACGATTTTGTCCGGCTGCCCCAATATCCGAAGTATGTATTCCTCACGCATTCCGCGGCTAAGTCTACTCGTCACCTGCTCATGCTCATACTTGCCAAAAGTCGCATCACCCCCTCTTGCCCACCCAATAACATGACCATCATTTGAGAAGTACACACCGACACCAGAACGATCAGTTGCGCTGATCCAATATCCGTACCCCCATTCCTTCGCCCGATCGGGCAAGGTGAGCAGCAAATCCGGGGGCTCCCATTCACTATCAAACATATATGGGACCGACGAGGACGCTGAGAAGAACCTAATTCCATCCGGCTTGCCAACCGACAGTAACACCTGCTCTTCGGTCAACCCCAGGCTCAGCTTCGAAGTAATCTCATCGCCGCCTCTGTTCCGTTGAGCTGCGCACGCAACCAACCATGTCATGCACAACACTAGTGCACCAAAGCGACAGCTTAGCAGCGTAGAGACGTTCAATTGTCTTGAATTATCTTGAGCCATTAAATCGCATAATAGCCCAAACTTGTGTTATCGAATTCAGCATCGCCATAATCTAGTGGCGCAAATGGAGTCGCGTGAACTCCGCCATTGCAGCATCGGACCTCAGCCGGCCGCAACGCGACGCATGCCACGGGGGGTAAACCTGTGGCGCGGCACCGGCACCAGGCTCGCCGGTCCCAGGCCGAGCTGGTCGCGCAGCGTGGGGCCGGCATATTCGCGGCGGAACGAGCCGCGGCGCTGCAGTTCCGGCACCACCAGGTCGACGAACTCGTGGAACGCGCCCGGCGAGTGGGCGGCCGACACCATGAAGCCGTCGGCCTCCTCGGCTTTATGGATCGCTTCGAGCTGGTCGGCCACCTGTTCCGGCGTGCCGACGAGCTGCGGCAGCATGACGCCCTGGGCGTAGAGCTTGCCGACGTCGCGCAGGGTCAGGTCGTTGTTCAGGCTCAGCGCGCGCGCCACCGCGAACAGGCCGAGCGTGCCGGACACGGCGATGTCGGCCACCGGCTCGTCCAGCGGGTACCGCGAGAAGTCGTGGTTGGTGTGCAGCGACAGCGTGATCAGCCCGGAGATCGGGTCGGCCAGCGCGTTGTGGTAGGCCTGCTTGTCGCGCGCCTCGGCCTCGCTGCGGCCGATGAAAGGCATCACCGCCGGCAGGATCTTGACTGCATCCGGGTCGCGGCCGAAATCGGCGACGCGATCCTTGACGTCGCGATAGTAGGCGCGGCGGCCGGCGGGGGTGGGGTCGATCTCGAAGATCGCCTCGGCCCAGCGCGCCGCATAGTCCTTGCCGCGCTCCGAGGAACCGGCCTGGATGATCACCGGCCGCTGCTGCGGCGAGCGCGGCACGTTGAGCGGGCCGCGGATCTTGAAATATTCGCCGGCGTGGTCCAGCTCGTGCACCTTGCCCGGGTCGGCGAACACGCCGCTGGCCTTGTCGTTCAGGATCGCGCCCTCGTCCCAGCTCGCCCACAGGCCGAACGCGGCTTCCAGGAATTCCTCGGCGCGCTCGTAGCGCGTGTCGTGGTCCAGCGGCTCGTCGTAGCCGAAGTTCTGCGCCTCGGCCTGGTTCAGCGAAGTCACCACGTTCCACGCCACGCGCCCGCGCGACAGGTGATCCAGCGTGGCGAACGAGCGGGCGATATCGTAGGGCGCGTAATAGGTGGCCGACTTGGTCACCGCCAGGCCCAGGTGGCGCGTGGCGGAGACCAGCGCGGCGACGACCAGCGTGGGGTCCAGTCCCAGCGCAGCCTGGGTGCCGCGCCGGATCGGGTCGCGGAAATCGTCGGCGTAGGTGCGCGGCGTGGCGAGCACGTCGGCAAAGAACAGGAAGTCGAACTTGCCGCGCTCCAGGGTGCGCGCGATGTCCTGGTAATAGGCCAGGTCCAGGAAGTCGGCGCGGGTGTCCCGGTGGCGCCACGCGGCGTGGCTGTGTGTCACCGGGGCGGCGATCTGGAAGCCGGCTAAATGCATCTGGCGGAGCATGGCGGCAGCTCTCCTGCTTGGGACGGTGCGATTCAGAAGTAGGCGTTGGCCGGCAGCGGTTCGCCGAGGATCAGCAGCTTGCCGATCGCCTGGGCCTTGTACAGCGTCGGGTTGTGCAGCGACAGCGTGCGGATCGCGCGCCAGTGGCGGTCGAGGTTCTTGCGCGCCGAAGCGGCCGAGGCGCTGCCTGCTTCGAACAGCAAGGTGGATGCGCGCAGCGCGAGCTCGTCGACGTGCACCTTCACCTGCGCGGCGCGCAGCGAAGCCTGCTGGGTCAGGGCCGCGTCGGGGATGCCGTTGTCGAGCGAGCCGTAGGCCGTGTCGAGGCTGTCGGCCGCGGCGAGAACCGCGCTTTCGGCCGCGAAGGCGGCGGCGGAAAGCTGGCCCACCACCTGCTGCAGGATCGGGTCCTGCGGCGGCGACGCCGCCGGCGCGTGGCTGAACGAGCGCTCGCGGCCCTTGAGCAGGCCGATCGCATCGGTGACCACCGTGCGCAGGATGCCGGCGATGATGGCATGCAGGTAAAGCTGCAGGAACGCGAACTCGAAGGTCGGCTGCGCCGGCAGGTCGAGCCGGATCTCGGCCAGCAGCTCGTCCGGCTGCACGGCGACGCGCTCGAACACGGTGGTGCCGCTGCCGGTGTTGCGCAGGCCGATGCCGTCCCAGTCGTCCAGCACGCGCACGCCGGCGCGGCCGGTGGGCACCACCAGCGACACCAGGGTGTTCTCATCCTTGGCCGCCCACACGTTGACCCAGTCGGAGAACAGCGTGCCGGTGCTGTAGTACTTGGTGCCGGAGAGGCGGTAGCCCCCGGCTTGGCGCGTGATCGTGGTCTTGAAGCGCAGGCTGCCCACTGCCGCCGGCCCGAGCTCGCTCGATGCGTTGCCGACGATCGCCCCGCCGCCGACCTCGCCCAGCCAGCGCCCACGCGCCGCCCCGCCGGTCATGCGCAGCCGCTCCTCGACGAACCAGTAGTGCGTGCGCAGGATGTGGGCCACCGTCGGATCGGCCTCGGCGAGGTCGATGACGGTGGCGAACAGCCGGCGGATTGAAAAGCCGCCGCCGCCGTGCTCCACCGGCACGCGCAGCGCACCCAGGCGCGATTCGCGCACCAGGTCCACGGCGGCGAATGGATTTTCGTCATTGAACTCGCGTTCCGCCGCGCCCTGGCCGATGCGGCGGATCGCCGCCGCCAGGGCGGCGGGGCTGTAGTCTGGCCGCAGCTCGCGGCGTTCGGCGGGATTGGGCTGGATGGCGGTGACCATGGCGGTGTTCCTCGTGGGCGGCGGTTCGTTTGCAGGGATACATCACGAAATCCGGCCCGCAGGTTACGGCGCGCCACGGCAAATCCGAACGAAGAATTTGTTCGGTGGATATGCCATTGCGCCCGGTTTGCGTTGGCGCCGGTCGCGTATTCCCTGCTTGCCGCAGGCGATGCGGGATCCTGCGCATCCATGCGGCGAAGCACCGTGCATTAAATCTATCGATATGACTGTCGCCAGCCGCCGCACTATGCGACATTGTGAGGGTGGGAACCTGCGCATCCGCGCCCGCATCGGAGCGGGCCGGGTGAGCCCCCGCCGTGCCGGCCGCACAAAGCGCACCGGTTCGCAGTCACAACTACATGCAGAGGAGCTCCATGCCGTCGAAGCAGCGCAAGCGCATTTATTTCAACGCATTCAACATGAATTGCGTGGTGCACCAGTCGCCCGGCCTGTGGGTGCGCGACGACGACCACATGGTGGACTACAAGAACCTGGAGCACTGGACCGGGCTGGCCCGGCTGCTCGAGAAAGGCTGCTTCGACGCCATCTTCCTGGCCGACGTGGTGGGCACCTACGACGTCTACGGCGGCAACCGCAACGCGGCGGTGGCCACTGCCGCGCAGATTCCGGTGAACGACCCGATGCTGCTGATCCCGGCGATGGCCGCGGCCACGCGGCACATCGGCTTCGGCTTCACCAGTTCGATCATGCAGTATCACCCCTTCACCTTCGCGCGCCTGGTGAGCACGCTGGACCACCTGACGCGCGGCCGCGTGGCCTGGAACATCGTCACCTCGTACCTGGAAAGCACGGCGCGCAGCTACGGCTTGAAAGGACTGCCGGAGCACGACGAACGCTACGCCATGGCCGACGAGTATTGCGGCGTGTGCTACCGCCTGTGGGAGGACAGCTGGGCGGACGACGCCGTGCTGTGCGACCGCAAGCGCGGCATCTACGCGGACCCTGCCAAGGTGCGCGACATCGACCACCGGGGCCGCTACTACACCGTGCAAGGCTGCCATCTCGCCGAGCCCTCGCCCCAGCGCACGCCGGTGCTGTTCCAGGCCGGCGCGTCGCCGCGCGGGACCGACTTCGCCGCGGCCCACGCCGAGTGCGTGTTCGTGATCGGCTCCAAGCCGCAGATCGCCGGGCAGTACGTGGCCGACATCCGCGAGAAGATGCGTGCGCGCGGCCGCGACCCGGCCGACGTGCTCGGCTTCGCCTACATGAAGGTCATCGCCGGCGGCACCGAAGCGGAGGCGCGCGCGAAATACAACGAGTATTTCGAGCAGATCAGCTACGACGGCGCACTGGCCCTGATGTGCGGCTGGAGCGGGCTGGACCTGAGCGGCTACGACCCGGACCAGCCGGTGGAGTACGTCGACACCAACGCCATCCGCACCATGCTGCACAGCTTCAGCAGCGCCGATCCCAGCCGGCGCTGGACCGTGCGCGACATCGTCCGCTATGTCGGCATCGGCGGCGCCGGGCCGGTGCTGGTGGGCACGCCCGAGCAGATCGCCGACCAGCTCGAGGACTGGGTCGCCGCCGGCGTGGACGGCTTCAACCTCGCCTACTCGACCATGCCGGGCTCGTTCGAGGATTTCGTCGAGGGCGTGGTGCCGGTGCTGCAGAAGCGCGGGCGGATGCAGTCCGGCTACGCAGAGGGCAGCTTGCGGGAGAAGCTCTTTTCACGGGACGCGCACGTGCAGCCTTCGCATCCCGCGGCGGCGTGCCGCCGGCCGTGGTGAGGCCTGGGGCCGCCAAGCCGGGAAGCTCCTTATGGGGTGGCGCCAGGGACGCTTACGAAGGGCCCTGGTGCGTACCGTCGTCACGAGAAGGCCGCGAGGATCCTGCTACGCGCTGCTTGCCGCGACGGACTGCACTGACCGGAGCCGCCGCACCCGGAGACTGGGCGCAGCAGCTGTAAAATTCCCAACTCGAAATCCGGCTGCCTGGGGCGCACCGACATAATCTGATCGATCCTTCCGCGCATGGGGACAGGGAAGTTGTGCCTTCTCGCTCACCAGGAAATCGGCCTGCGCACTTGATCTGAGTCAAGCCGGCGGCAAACGTCCGGGATTATCGTCATAGACGGACTTTCTCCGAAGACTTTCCCGAAGGAAACTTTGGGTCATTGATCGTGTGACCGCGTCCATCCCTAAATGCACCGCTCGTTGATCAGCCGTGATGTTGTGCCGATGGTGGCGCTGTTCGTGGCGCTTGTACTGGCCACGCTGCTGCTGGACGCCCTGCTGCACCGCATGCAGTTGGTCTGGGTCGGGCGCTACTTGGGCATCCCGGGCGTACTGATGATCGCCGGTTCGTTCGTCTACTCGCTGCGCAAGCACGGGTTCATCGAGGCGGGCAACCCAAAGACGCTGCTGCAATGGCATCAGGGCCTGGCTTGGGCCGGGTCTCTCCTGGTGCTGGTACATGCCGGTGTCCACTTCAACGCCGTTCTGCCCTGGCTGGCAATCGCCGCCATGCTGATCAACGTCGCCAGCGGACTCACCGGGAGGTTCCTGCTGACCCGCGCCAGGCGCCGTTTCGCGTCGCGGCGCGAGCAGCTCCTGGGTAAGGGCATGACGGCGGCTGAAGCGGACGCCAAACTGCTATGGGATGCCGCCGCTCTCGATGTGCTGAAGCAATGGCGGACTTTGCACCTGCCGATCGCGCTCGCATTCGCGGCCCTGGCCTTGGGCCACATTGTCAGCATCCTGCTGTTCTGGGGCTGGCGATGAGCGGCCGCGTGCTGTGGTGCCTCGTTACGGCCTGCGTCGCACTGGTTGCCGCGCTAGCCTTCCTTTACCCGCAGCCGATGATTGCTCCCGGCGCGCTTATGGCGGCGCACCAGTCGTTTGGCGCAGATTGCTTCTCCTGCCACACCCCGCTCGCCGGCAGCAGCGCTTCGCAGTGCAAGAGCTGCCACCTGCCAGAGCGCATCGGCCGCTTCACGACGACGGGACAGCCGATCGTGCCGAGCACGGGTCGGGCACCCTTTCACGATCATCTTGTCGAACAGGAATGCATGACGTGCCATAGCGAACATCGTGGCCCGCATGCTGAGGATGCAAACCGCCGTTTCTCGCATGCACTGCTGCAGCCCGGGTTCCGCGAAAAATGCGCTTCCTGCCACCTCAAGCCGGATGATCCGCTTCACCGGCAGTTGACGGAAGCTTGCCAGCAGTGCCACGGCACGGCCCAATGGAAGCCTGCGTCATTTGATCACTCGAAATTCTTCGTGCTGGACGGAAGCCACAATGCGAGGTGTGCCACCTGCCATAGCGGCCCCGACTTCAGCCGATTCACCTGTTATGGCTGTCATGCCCATAGCGAAGCCGACATCCGCGCCAGGCACACGGAAGAAGGGATTCGCAATATCGATAATTGCGTAAGGTGCCATCGTGGCGGCGGCGACAGGGAAGGCGGCGACCGTGACGACTGATGGGACAACCAGAGAAACCTGGGGTTGCGCCATTCAAGTGTTCAGGCTCCTCCGCTGCGATATGGGCAATCAGAAATATCGCGGCGGGCGGCCAATGCCCGATGCGGACGAATGAATTCCAGCTTGGGACGCCTTGCGGTTCATTTCGCATAAGGCTGCCCCCGAAGCAGGCTTGCAGACCTGCAGACCGGCCCGAGCGGGACATTGACCCGGGTCGAGACCTCCAGGATGCCGGCAAAGGCCCGCGGCTAGGCCACGCAACGCGCAATGGCGAACGCCACTGCCGCCGCCAATCCGCCGATCACGGTGGTTTGCAGGCCGCTGCGCAGCATGGGCACGCCCGTGAACCTGCCCTTGACGGCGCCGAAGCCCGCCAATGCAACCAGGGTTACCGCCACCGAGACGCCTATGGCGCGCCTGGCATCGGTCTGAATGAAATAGGCGCTCAGCGGGATCAGTCCGCCGACGACGTAGGCCAGGGCGATGGTCAGGGCGCCTTTCCAGGCCCGCCCGGGCCGGGGCGGTTCCAGGCCCAGCTCGAAGCGCATCATGAATGCGATCCAGTCTTTGGGGCGCTGCCGGAGCGACTCGACGATCTGCCGGCTCTCGTCCGCTGCCAGGCCGAAACTCTGGAAGACCTCACGCGCCTCCTGGGCTTCGGTTTCCGGAACGGTCTCGATCTCGTGCTGCTCGCGGAGCAATTCGCTGGCGTAGTGCTCGGCGTCGCCGCGGGCGGCCAGGAAGCCGCCGAGCCCCATTGCGATGGAGCCTGCAGCGACCTCGGCCAAGCCGGCCGTCAGGACGACATGCGAGTCCGAGATTGCGCCGGTGAGGCCGGCAGCCAAGGCGAACGGCACCGTCAGCCCGTCCGACATGCCGATGACGATGTCGCGAACCGCTTCGCCGGCGGTGAAGTGCTTTTCGATATGCGGAGTTTGAGGCATTTGGCACCTGCGAATTGGCGCCAGAGACACCACTGGTGCTCTGGCAAGACGATCGACTGAGCCGGGCGGCGGGCGGAACCGCGAAATTATAAGTATCCAACCGTCTCGCACCCTTGACGCGGGTCAATCCCGAATTCGCTAGGGCCGGTTAGTCGCCTGCCGCTGAGCGCTTGGATCGGGTCGTGGCGAATCGTTGGCCGGTGAGGCGACGTTTGATCTGGATCATTGCCGAAGCCGCCTATGCCTCTTAGCGTAGCTCTTTGGCACGCGGCGGAGATATTCGATGTCGAAACTTGCGAAGATGGTGCCGGCCGCAATGATCCTGGGTTGCGCCGGTGCGATGGGTGCCGATTGGCAGACGTTGCCGCTCCACGCGCCAGCCCCCGCGGACAATCCCACAACGCCCGCGAAGGTCGAATTGGGCAAGATGTTGTTCTTCGACCCGCGCCTTTCATCGACGGGAACGGTGTCCTGCTTTTCGTGCCACAACGTCATGGAGGGCGGCGACGATCACCGCCCCACATCCATCGGCGTGCATGGCCAGCTTGGCGGGCGCAATGCGCCGACGGTGTGGAACGCGGCGTTCCAATCCGTGCAATTCTGGGACGGCCGGGCCGCCAGCCTGGAAGCCCAGGCCAAGGGCCCTATCGTCAATCCGATCGAGATGGGGATGCCGAAGCTCGACCTGGCGGTGGACCGCATCAAGCGGATTCCCGGGTACCAGCCGTTCTTCGAGCGCGCATTCGGGCAGGGCGGGCAGGTCACGGCCGACACCATCGCCATGTCGATTGCGGCATACGAACGCACCCTGATCACGCCGAACAGCCCCTATGACCGCTTCGTCCAGGGCGACAAGCAGGCGCTCGATGCCCGGCAGCAGCGGGGCATGCAGGCATTTGCCGATGTCGGCTGCGCGTCCTGCCACGCGGGAGCGAATTTCAGCGGGCCGCCGATGCCCGCGGGTAGCGGTTTCTTCATGAAATTCCCGACCTATCTCGATAATCCCTATGTTGCCCAATATCACTTGCTGGACGACGGCGGCAGGGCAGTGCAAACGGGCAAGGCCCAGGATCAGAACGTCTGGCGCGTACCAACCCTGAGAAACCTGACGTATACCGCACCGTACTTCCACAACGGCCTGGTCAAGTCCTTGCCTGAGGCGGTCAAGGTGATGGCGGCGACGCAGCTCAACAAGAAACTCTCCGACGCACAGGCGGCGGACATCGCCGCGTTCCTCAACGGCCTTGACGGCCAATTCCCGGAACAGGCCATGCCGCGCCTGCCGCCCACGCCCGGCGATCTGCTCGAATAACCGTGCACGCAAGGGCATCCCCGCACGGCCCAGGTAGGCAGCGGGACGTGGCGTGCCCGGCGCGGATCTGAAGTTCGGTGCATGAACCGCCTCGCCGCGCTGCTGCTGATCGTCGCTTTCGTGTCCCAGGACGCGGCTGCCGGAGACGAGCGTGTCAACCTGCGCCTGGGCTCCGGTGTCCAGGTCCAGGTCCGGTTCCTGCGCGCCTCAGGCGGCAACGGACCCTTGCCGGCCATCGTGGTCCTTGGGGGGCTCGAGCGAGGCGCGGCCGTCTTGGACTTGCTGCCTCGCACGGACGAAGCGGTATTGGTCGGCTTCGATTACCCGGTGGCGGTGCCGCAGGCACTGCCGTGGACCGAACTGCTTCCCCTGGCACGCCGGCTGGAGCGCGGCGTTCGCGAGACGGTTGAGATTCTGGCAAGGCTGCATGCGCTGCTGTTGCAGCGTGGCGACATCGACGGCAGCCGCCTGAGCCTGGTCGGGGTCAGCCTGGGGGCGCCGTTTGCGGTCATTGGTGCGGCTGGCAGCGGCTATCGCGGCGTGGTTGTCATCGATGGTTTCGGCGACCTGCCGCGCACCGTGCGCCATCAGTTCCAACGCCGCTGGCGGCCGCGCTACGGCGTCATTGGCGACGCCATGGCTTGGCTGGCGCAGACGGCTTTGCTGCAGCTGATCGACTTGCCCGCACCGGAGGAATCGGCGCGGCGCTTGCAGGCGAACCAGCGGGTCTACATGCTCAACGCCGAACAGGACGAATTCGTGCCGCAGCGGTCCCGCGAGGCATTGGAGGAGGCTTTGCGCCAGTCCCGCGCAGTGCTGACCGTGGAGACCGTCCCCGGCCGCCACGTGAGGGGCGACGACGAGCGCACCATCAGGCAACTGTACGCGCTGGCGAGGGACTGGATGCGGCGGCAGGGTCTTCTGGATCGATCGACGGCCCCATCCGCGCCGAGCCGCGCGGCAGCGTTGAAATCGACGGCGCCGGCTCGTGGCAATCACCCGTGGGCGGGCGCGGGCGCCGCGCTCAGGGCTGCCGGAACTCCTGGTCGGAGCTCTTGCCGGGCAAGCTCAGCTTGAGGCGGCGGCCTTCGACCCATAGCCAGGACAGCAGGGCGGGAACGCCGAACAGCAGTTCGCGCATGCGTTTGGCCAGCGATAGCGAAATCGACAAGTCGCCGCCGATGCCGACCAGGCTGCCGAACACCATCAGGCCTCCCTCCTGCACGCCCAGGCCGGCCGGCACGATGAAGGCGATACTGCGTAGTGCCTGGGTCAGGGATTCGATGACGATGGCGGTGCCGACCCCGGCGGGGTGGCCGAGAAACCGCAGCGCCAGCCAGGTTTCCAGCGCCCCGAGCACGAATCCGCACAACTCCCAGGCCAGCGCCGTCAGCAGCCTCCCGGGTCTTTTGTACAGGGCGCGGATCTCGGCGTCGAGGCTGCTGCCGCCGATCAATTCGACCAGGCGGCTGCGGCTGCCCAGGGTGGTTTCAGCCAGTTTCCCCAGTCGCTCGAACACCGAGCCGTAGCGCAATAACGCGCCGAGCAGTATCGGAACCGGCAGGCTCAACGCCAAGGCCGACAGGATGGTCCAAGCCACGTGGGTCGGAGCGGTCGCTGCGATGAGCAATACCACGCCGAGCGCGGCGAAGATATATTGCCCAATGAGCGTCAGGAGCACCTCGACGATCACGCTGGCGGTGGTCGCCGCGCCGTCGAGGCCGCGCAGCTTGACCAGACGGATTCCGGCGATTTCGCCGCCGGCGCTCAACGTCGGCAGCAAGCGGCTGACCGCCTCCCGCACCGCCGCAACCCACAACAGGAACGGCAGCCGGGCACGCTGCTCCGGATCGCGCGGCGCAAGCAGGGTGCGCCATCCTGCGGCATCCAGCAGCAGCGGCAAAGCGTGGAACGGCACCAACAGCAGCAGGTACCAGCCGGCGCTGCGCAACAGGGTCAGGACGCCGCCCAAGCCCTGGTGCAGCACCAGCGCGGTCATGGCGGCCAGACCAAGCAAGCCGGCAATGTACATGGCGGATTTCATTTGCATACGCACGCTCCCGCAGCTGCCGAATGGTCGGGAACTGCTGACTTGGATCAATGCCGGACATGGCGAAATCCTGCAGTGTCTATTCCTGCGGCAGCGGAGAAACGCGGATTCGGCGGATTCGGCGAATTCGGCGATTTCGGCGTCTCTGAAGCCGGTTGGCGCGCGCACCGGGCCCGGCATGTGCCCCCGGTGCGGAAGCCGAGGTGTCCGAACGGTGGGCTGCCTGAATACGAACAGGTCGTTAGTCTTGCGATCCTGGAGATTCGACTTATGAACGTCAAATCTTCTACTGCGGTGCTCTTGTGGGCCATTTGCGTTGCCACCCGTGCGAACGCGGGGCCATTTGAGGACGGACTGGCGGCCGATATTCGCGGCGACAATGCAACGGCCGTTCAGCTCTGGCGTCCTTTGGCCGAGCGTGGCGACGCCAGGGCGCAGCTAAGCTTGGCCATGATGTACCACTACGCGCATCAGGGTGTCCCGCTCGACCATGCAGAAGCGGCAAAGTGGTATCGCAAGGCCGCCGATCAGGGCAACGCGCCCGCGCAGGCGCGCCTGGGCTTGATGTATTTCCGCGGACAGGGTGTTCCGCGGGACTACGTGCAGGCCTACAAGTGGAACACGCTTGCCGCCGCAAGTCTCCCGGAGGGCGATCCTCTCCGTCAAACCGCAAGCCTGGCGCGCGACATGGCCGCCCAGCAACTGATGCCGGGCCAGATCGCCGAAGCACAGAAACTCGCTCGCGAATGGAGGTCGACGATCCAGAAAGGCAAGTTGCCGCCAGCAAGGTGACGTAAAGGCGGCGGTAGGCCGATCGCGATTGTTGCGCCCCGGGAGTCAATGGACGATCCCAGTGCAGGCGTGGCGCGCTCGACATCGATTCCCGGTAAATCCCTCGGTGACAGCATCCCGGTGTTCTCCGGCGCCGGCGCCGGCAGGCCTCGGCCCATTACGCGATCCCCAGCACCTGAATCTCCGTGGTGCTCAGGTGCACGGGCAGGATGCAGGCGGGACCGTCGCTGACCGAGCCGTCCACCTCGTGGATTTCCAGCCCGGCGGCTGATTGCACGACGCCGGGGCCGAGCGGTGCGGGTTTGTTGCTGTATAAGAGCCGGAGCTGGGCGCCGGCAGGGCTCAGCTTGGAATCGACGATGGCATAGCCGGCGAAATCGGCCTGTGTGCCGGTGTTGGCGATGACCAGCACCTCGCGGTCGTTGAGGATGCGCGAGAACGCCAGCACGCCGCCGGGATAAGGCGAAATGCCGAACTGCGCGCCGTTGCCGGAGACCGGGCGGAAATAGAATCGCCCGTAGCGCAGCGCGGCGTGCGCGTTGCGCAGGCGCGTGATGCGCTGGATGGCGAGATGGAACGGATGCGCCGGATCGAAGGCCTGCGGCATGCCCCACAGCGCTTCGCGCACGTTCTGGTCGCTGTCGCCGCTGCCGTGCAGGCCCTGCTCGGAACCGTAGTACAGGCTGGGGATGCCGGGCAGCGCGAACAGGCAGGCGAAGGCCATGGTCGCCTGGTCGTCGTAGCGGTGCGGATCGGCGGTATCGCGGTAATAGAAGCGCGCATGCTGGTCGTGGTTGTCGAGGAAGGTGACGAAGTAGCGGGTCGCCTCGCCGTGCGAGCTGATCACGTCCTGCTCCACCGATTTGCGCACCTGGTACATGTCGACCACCGCGCTCGGCGGCAGCAGGCCCTTGAGCACGCCGGGCAGGCGGAAGAACAGCGGGAAATCCAGCGAGGCATCCACGCCCACCAGGTCGCCGGACACCGAGACATTGCGCCCGATGTACTCGGAGATCTTCTGCTCGTCGTCGTAAACCTCGCCGTAGGTGAAGAAATTCTTCTTGCCCACGCTCAGGGCGAACTCGCGGATGGCGTTGCCGAAACGCAGCGCGAAATCCCGGTCCAGGTACTTGAGCGTGTCGATGCGGAAGCCGTCGATGTCGTAGGCGGCGATCAGGTACTGGAAGATGCGGATCAGCGCGTCGCCCAGCGCAGCGTCGGACGTGAGCATCTGCTTGAGCGATGAGAAGTCGCCCACGGTCTCCGGGCCGCCGGGCCGCGGCGTGCCCTGGCGGCGGAAGAATTCGTTGCGGCGCAGCTCGCCGGGGAACACGGCCGCATCGGCCGGCGGATCCGCGATGTTTTCGGCTTGCGTCCAGCCGGCCTGCGGCTCGCCGTATTCGTCGCGCCAGCGCACCGGCGCGTAGGGACTGTCGCTCCACGGCGCCTGCGAGCCCGACGGGTAGGCAAAGACATCGCCGGTATGGTTGAGCACGATGTCGAAGATCACGTAGATGCCATGCGCATGCGCATCGTCGACGAAGCGGCGCAGCTCGGCGGCGGCGTCGGCCGGCGCCGAGGCGAAGCGCGGGTCGATTTCCAGGAAGCTCTGGATGCCGTAGCCGTGATAGCTGCCGTCGTTGGGCTGGCCGTCGAGGAACCGGCAGTTCTTCAGCACCGGCGTGAACCAGATCGCGCCCACGCCGAGCTGCGCCAGGTAGTCCAGCTTCTGCCGCATGCCCTCGATGGTGCCGCCCTGGAAGCCGCCGAACTTGCCGTCGAAAGCGCCCCTCGGCGGAGCCACCGGGTTGTTGAAGCGGTCCACCATCAGGAAGTAGATCCAGCAATCGCGCCAGTCCGCCGGGGATGGCGTCAGGCCGTTGCGCGGTATCGAAACGCGCACCTGGTCGAGCAGCGTGTTGACGTCCAGTCCGTTGATCGTCGCAGGCATGACCCCTCCCGTGCCATGGCCGCATCATAGCCCCGCGCCGGCCTGAGCGCCGCGGCGGCGGGGCACCGGGGACCCGCCGGCCCGGCGCAGGGTGTTCCGCAAGGTAAACCGGCTGCCGCACCGGTTTCGTCTTTCGCCGCGTGCGCCTAAGATGTCTTGCACAAGCCTTGTGGCCGGCGACCGCGTTATCCGCGGTCCGGCGGGGCGGCGCACCGGGGAACCATAACCGCGGGACTTAAGTTTTCGCACTGGAGGAGGAAAGACATGCAGCACCTGCTGACCGGCATCCGGATGCTGGACTTTACCCGCGCGCTGGCGGGCCCCACCTGCACGCGCATGTTCGCGGAGATGGGTGCCGAGGTGATCAAGGTGGAGTCCGCGCCGGGCGGCGAAATGGGGCGCAGCATCTCCAAGTCCTGCAACGTATCCAAGTCCGGCAGCGAGCGCAGCCTGTATTACATCCAGCAGAACCTGAACAAGAAGAGCCTGTGCATCGACTTCGGCTCGCCGGCCGCCATGGACCTGCTGCGCGAGCTGGTGCCGCACTGCGACGTGGTGGTGGAGAATTTCCGCCCCGGCGTGATCGCGCAGCTCGGCTTCGGCTACGAAGAACTCAAGCGCCTGCGGCCGGACATCATCCTGTGCTCGATCTCCGCCATGGGCCAGCGCGGGCCGCTGGCGCAGCGGCCCGGCTACGACTACATCGCCCAGGCCTATTCCGGCATCACCTCGATGATCGGCGAGCCGGCCCAGGCGCCGAGCATCCCGCTGGCCGCGGTGGGCGACATCAGCACCGGCGTGCACGGCGCCTTCGGCGTGGCCGCCGCGCTGCTGCATCGCGCCCGCACCGGCCAAGGCCAGTGGCTGGATATCGCCCTGCTCGACGCCTACTACCACTACCACGAGGTGAGCGTGCACCAGTGCAGCGCCAGCGGCGGCGCCATCCAGCCCTCGCGCGCGGGGCGCCAGATGAGCTACGTCTGCCCGGCCGGCGTGTTCAAGGTCCGGGGCGGCTACATCATCCTGATGGCCTTCATGCACCACTGGGCCGACCTGTGCCGCGCGATGGAGCGGCCGGACCTGGAACAAGACCCGCGCTACGTCAACGACACCGAGCGGCTGGCGCGGCGCGACGAGGTGGTGGCGATCATCGAGGGCTGGCTGGAGCGCTTCGCCGACGCCAACGCTGCGGTGGCTTACCTGGAATCCTTCGACGTGCCCTGCGCCCCGGTGCTGAATATCGCGCAGACGCTCAAGCACCCGCACCTGGTGGAGCGCGGCACCGTACGCACGGTGAAGGACCGCCTGGCCGGCGAGTTCCAGATGCCCGGCATGCCGATCAAGACCTCGGGTTACCCGGCCAACAACGAGCTGCAGGCGCCGCTGCTGGGCGAGCACAA
>JADHNH010000134.1 GCA_016779605.1 Nevskia sp.
AACGCCGTGGCGGCATATCGGATGAGTAACCGGAGTTACCCATGGCGGAGACTTGCGACGTATTGATTCTCGGGGCCGGCCTGTCGGGTGTGGGCACGGCCTGCCACCTGATCTCGAGCTTCCCGCAGCTCGACGTGCAGATCGTCGACCGGCGGCAGGCGATGGGCGGCACCTGGGACCTGTTCCGCTATCCGGGCATCCGCTCGGACTCTGACATGTTCACCTTCGGCTTCCAGTTCCGGCCGTGGAACGAGGTCAAGACGCTGGCGGACGGGCCTTCCATCAAGGCATATATCGAGGACACGGCGCGGGCGCATGGAATCGACAAGCGCATCAGCTTCGGGCTGCGCGCGGTGTCCGCGGCCTGGTCCTCGGCCGACAACCGCTGGACGGTGGAGCTGATGGACGAGGCCACCGGGGCGAAGAGCCGGCGGCAGGCGAAGTTCCTGGTCAACTGCACCGGTTATTACAACTACGACCAGGGCCACCAGCCGGACTTCCCGGGGCTGGAAAGCTACAAGGGCCAGTTCATCCATCCGCAGAAGTGGCCGGATACCCTGGATTACCACGGCAAGCGCGTGGTGGTGATCGGCAGCGGCGCCACCGCCGTGACCATCGTGCCTTCGATGGCCGACCAGGCGGCGCACATCACCATGCTGCAGCGCTCGCCCACCTACATGATGTCCATGCCGGGCGTGGACCGGCTGACCGCGGCGCTGTGCAGGATCATGCCGGAGCGCTGGGCCTACCGCTTCGCGCGCGCGCGCAACATCGCGCTGCAGCGCTGGATCTTCGGCTTTGCGCGCAAGCACCCACAGACGGCGCGCTCGATCCTGCTCTCCGGCGTGGAGAAGCAGGTGAAGGGCAGCACCGACATGCGGCATTTCACGCCGCGCTATTTCCCCTGGGAAGAGCGCCTGTGCGCGGTGCAGGACGGCGACCTGTTCAAGGGGCTGCGCGCGGGCAAGATCTCCATCGAGACCGACACCATCGAGCGCTTCACCGACAAGGGCATCGTCCTGGCCTCCGGCAAGGAGCTGGAGGCGGACATCGTGGTGTGCGCCACCGGGCTCAACCTGCAGTCGTTTGGCGGCACGCAGCTCTCGGTGGACGGCAAGGCCGTCGACGTGGCGCAGCTCATGACCTACAAGGCGGTGCTGCTGCAGGACGTGCCGAACTTCGCCTGGATCTTCGGCTACGTCAACGCCTCGTGGACGCTGAAGGTGGACATCGCCGCGGCCTACATCTGCCGCCTGCTGCGCGAGATGCAGCGCAACGGAACCATCCGCGTCACCCCGCGCGCACCGGCCGGCATGCTCACCGACGAGCGCATCATGGACGCGCTGCAGGCCGGCTACGTCAGGCGCGCGCGCGACTCGATGCCGCGGCAGGGCCGCGAATTCCCCTGGCGCGTGCTGCACGACTACCCGCGCGACCGCAAGCTCCTGCTGGAAGGCCCGATCCTGGACGAGGCGCTGGAGTTCGTGGCTGGCGCGGCGGACCAGGCGCCCGCGCCTTATCCGAAGCAGTTAGCGGCTTAATTCCTGCACAACCCGCGGCCGAGAAGAAGGCGATAGTTCTTCTTACCGTCATCCCGCAGCGAAGGATCTGGTTCCGTGCCTTTCATCGACTGATGGCACCAGATTCCTCGCTTCGCTCGGAATGACGGTGCAAAGAATGGTTGCACTTGAACGAATAACGCTCTAAGGCTCACTTCATGCGCGACGGCAGCACGATGCTACGGCCGGCGACCATGAAGCGTCCGCGGCCGCGATGGTGGATCGTTTTCGGATCCTTGCAGGCCGGATCGACCCGCGCCTTCAGCACTTCCAGCACGAAGAAGTTCCAGCGCGCCGCCTGGCGTGAATCCGCGACGCGGCATTCCAGGTTGGCGTAGCACTCGGCGACCAGCGGCGCGGCGACGGCCGAAGCCTTGGCGCGGGTGAGGCCGAACGCGGCGAACTTGTCGATGGCGCGCCCCGAGGTGTTGCCGCAGCCCACCACCTGGCTGGCCAGTTCCACGGTGGGGATGTTGATCACGCATTCGCGGCTGGCCTTGATCATACCGAAGCTGTGGTTGCCGGCGCTGATGACGCAGCCGATCAGCGGCGGCTCGAACTCCATCATGGTGTGCCAGGACATCGCCATGAGGTTCGAGCGGCCCTTGTGCGCAGTCGACACCAGCACCACCGGCCCCGGCTCGACCAGCGTGTAGGCCTTCGACAGCGGAAAGCTTCGCTTCATGGGGGACACCCTCCAGGCCTGCGGCGGCGCCAGGCGCGGCGCCGGCTATTGAAAGGCCGCCGTAATTTTTGAACTGCAACACGGCGGCAACAGTCCCGCAATTTTCCAAACCTAGTGTTCACGAAGCCTTTACCAACAACAACACCAGGAGCGTGACCGGATGAAAACCAGGACCGCGGTATTCGCCGCCTCGCTGGCGGGCCTTGCCGCCCTTGCGGGATGCGACAACAACAACGGCCCCTCTACCTCGACTTCGCTGAGCGCCGCGCACGTGCTGCTGATCAGCGTCGACGGCCTGCACCAGGTGGACCTGGCCAACTGGATCGCCAACAACCCGGCTTCCACCCTGGCCAAGCTCGGCCAGACCGGCATCGTCTACACCGCCGCGCACACCACCACGCCGTCGGATTCGTTTCCCGGCCTGCTGTCCATGGTGACCGGCGGCACGCCCAAGTCCACCGGCGTTTATTACGACGACAGCTACGACCGCACGATGTACGCGCCCGGCAGCAACTGCGCGGGCACCCCGGGCATCGAGGTGGTGTACGACGAGAGCATCGAATTCGACGACAGCCAGTTGTTCAGCGGCGGCATCAACCCGGCCAACCTGCCGCTGGCCAAGGACGCCGGCGGCGCCTGCCACCCGGTCTACCCGCACAACTTCGTCAAGGTCAACACGGTGTTCGAGGTGATCAAGGCCGCCGGGCACCTGACCGCCTGGTCCGACAAGCACGCCGCCTACGACCTGGTCAACGGCCCTTCCGGGCAGGGCGTGGACGACCTCTACACGCCGGAGATCAACTCGCTGATCGCCAACGGCGGCACCGAAAACGGCGTGAACCTGTCCGCCACGCTGGCGCTGTGCGACGGCACCAACTCGCTGCCGGTGGCCAAGGTCGACGACTACACCACCTGCATCCCGGCGGTGGAAGCCTACGACGACACCAAGGTGCAGGCGGTGATCAACGAGATCGACGGCCTGAGCTCGCGCGGCGGCGCCGGGCTGGGCGTGCCGACCATCTTCGGCATGAACTTCCAGGAAGTGAGCGTCGGCCAGAAGCTGCCGGTTGGCGGCTATACCGATGCCGCGGGCACGCCCACTGCCAACCTGGCCGGCGCGCTGGCGCACACCGACCAGTCGATCGGGCGGATGGTGGCGGAGCTGCAGGCCAAGGGCCTGCTGTCCTCCACCCTGATCATCATCAGCGCCAAGCACGGCCAGTCGCCGATCGATCGCACCGTCCTGGCGATGGAAGGCGGCGGCCACGCGCCGGTGCAGACGGTGCAGGATCCCGCCGGCTTCATCGCCGCCGCCGACCCGACGGTGGACTCGCCGTCGAGCTTCACCAATCCCAACAGCGGCAGCACCTTGACCACCAGCGGCCACCTGATGACCGACGACGTCGGCCTGGTGTGGCTGCAGAACCAGGCCGCCGGCAACATCGCCAACGTCGTGACGCAGCTGCAGAACAACGCCGCGGCGATGTTCGCCGATACGCTGCCCGCCGGCACCATCTTCAGCAGCAGCATCACCTCGGGCACGGCCCTCGCCGCGATCTACGGCGACGCCACCAACGCCGCCGACCCGGTGGCCTCGGCGCGCGCGCCGGACATCTTCATCCAGCCCAATGCCGGCGTGATCTATTCCGGCAGCTCGAAGAAGATCGCCGAGCACGGCGGCGGCGCCGCCACCGACACCGGCGTGGCCCTGCTGGTGTCGATGCCCTCGCTCAGCGCACAGACCAACGCCACGGCGGTGTCGACCACGCAGATCGCGCCGACCATCCTCAAGGCGCTGGGTCTGGACCCCAGCCAGCTGCAGGCGGTGCAGAAGGAAGGCACCGCGGCGCTGCCCGGGCTGTTCTGAGCGCGGGCCCCTGAGCCGGCAGCCGCGCCGCCGGCTCAGGGCTGCTGCAGAGCATCCGGCTGTGGCGGCGCGGCATCGCGCGCCAGCGCGGCGACCAGGCCGGGCAATTCCTTGCGCGGCACCTTGCCCATGTCGTTGCGCGGCAGGGCCGGCAGCAGGAACAGCCGGCGCGGGCTCAGCACGCCCAGCTCGCGCTCGCAATAGCGCGCAAGGTCCGCAACCGGCCCGGCCGCCACCACCGCGGCCGCCGGCAGCGCGCCGCCGTCCGCGCTCCTGAACTCGAAGGCGGCGGCTTCGCGCACCTGCGGATGCTGCAGCAGCACCCGCTCGATGAAGGCGGGCAGCACCTTCTGCCCGCCGACGTTGATGACCTCGTCGCCGCGTCCGTCGACGTACAGCAGGCCGTCTTGGCCGAGGCGGCCGATGTCGCCGGGGTAGAACCAGCCGTCGCGGAACTGCCGCGCGCTGCGCCCGGCGTCGCGGTAGTACGCCCGCGGCATGACCGCGGTGGCCACGCGGATTTCGCCCTGCGCGCCGGCCGGCAGCGGGCGGCCCTGCGCATCGACGACCTCCAGCCGCACCCAGGGCATCGGGCGCCCGGCCGAACGCGGCGCCGCTTCCAGCGACTCCGGCGTGGCCATGGAGAGCACGCCCAGTTCGGTGGTCGCATAGGGCGCGCAGATCCAGGGCGTGCAGCGCCGCCGCAGGTCCGCGATCAGCCGTTCCGGCGGCGCGGCGCCGAGCAGCCGCAGTTGGCGCAGCGAGGGAAATGCCGGGCCCTCGCCCGCCGCCGGCTCCGGCAGCCAGGCCACCAGCGCGGCAGCCGTCACCGGCGTCAGGTACAGGTGCGTCACCGCCTGCGCGCGGATCGCCGCGGCAAGGCCGGAGAATTCATAGCTGTCGGGGAATACCACCGTGGCGCCGCAGCCCAGCGCGCCCAGCGCACTCAGCGTCGCCACCGGCGAGTTCAGCAGCGGCGGCAGGAAACGCGACCGCGGCGGCCAGTCGAACACGGTGCAGTCGATCCGCTGCGCCAGCCCGGCCTGGCTGTACAGCACCCCCTTGGGCTCGCCGGTGGTGCCCGAGCTCAGCGCGAGTAGCGCCGGCTGCTGCGGATCGGGATGGAAATCCGGCAGCGGGTCCGGCTCCGCGGCGGCCGCCTTGAGCTGCTCGAAGCGGATCACCGCCGCGCTGCCGGCCGGAACGTCGCCGTCGGCCAGGACGGTGCCGATGCCGAAGCGCGCCAGCAGCTCGTCCTGGCCGGAGCGCCAGGGATCGTCGCGCAGCGGTACGGCGAGCGCCCCCAGGCGCAACAGGGCCAGCACCGCCACGCAGTGCAGCGGCGACTGCCGCAGGCGGATGCCGACCGCATCGCCCGGCCTGATACCCCGTGCGCGCAACTCGCGCGCGCCGGCGTTCAGCAAGCTGCCCAGCTGGCGATAGCTGAGAGACTGGCCCTGGTAGATGAAAGCGCTGTCCTGCGGACGCTGCGCGATGGCCTGTAGGACGCGGCCGAGTGCGGTCGGGTGCATCGCCTCATGCTACTACGGCGGCGACGCCGTGAAGCCCCGCGATTCACCCCGCTCCCGCAGTCCACGTACAATCGGCCGCATGGGGGAAAACCGGCCACTGCCGCATGCGCAGGACTGGCGCCGCTGGGCTCGTTCCAGGCGAGTCCGCAAATGGTCCATTGCCGTCGCCGCGGCGGTCGCGCTGTACGCCGCGATCGGCTTTTTCGCGGTGCCGGCACTCGCCCGCAAACCCGCCGAACGCATGCTCGGCGCCGCGCTGTCGCGGCCGGCCAGCATCGGCAGGATCAGGCTCAACCCGTTCACGCTGAAGCTGCAGGTCGAAGCCGTCCACCTCGGCGGACGGCAGGCCCGCGAGGCCTTCGTCGACATCGGCCGCATCACCGTGCGGGTGTCCTGGGCGTCGCTGTTGCGGCTCAAGCCGGTGATCGGCGAGTTCGCGCTTGACGCGCCGCGTGTGCACGTCGTCCGCAGCGCCCCGCAGCAGTTCAATTTCTCCGACCTGCTGGCGCAGCCCGCCAGGCCGGCCGCGCCTTCCGGCAAGGCAGCGCCGCAATTCGCCGTCTACAACATCCGCATCGCCGACGGCGCCGTCGACTTCGACGACCGCGTGCTGGGTCAACAGCACCGGCTGGATCACCTGCAGCTGGGCATCCCGTTCGTCGCCAACCTGCCCTCCAAGATCGACGTGTTCGTCGAGCCGCAGCTGTCGGCCACGGTGGACGGCAGCGCGTTCAGCCTGGGCGGCCGCACCAAGCCGTTCAGCCCGACGCGCGAATCCGAGATCGCACTCAAGCTCGACAAGCTGCAGCTGCCGCAACTGCTGGCCTATGCGCCCACGCCGCTGCCGGTGGCGCTGGGCTCGGGCTGGCTGTCGGCCGACCTCAAGCTGCGGTTCCGCCTGGAGCAGACCCGGCAGCAGACGCAGCCGGTGGTGGAAGTCGGCGGCAGCGTGGATGCCGGCGACATCGACGTGAAGGACGGCGCCGGCCACACGCTGCTGCAGACCCGCGCGGTGCATGTGGCGGCCGATTCGGTGCAGCCGCTGCGCGGCATCTTCCACCTGGGCGAGCTGCGCATCGATCAACCGGTGCTGGACGTGCAGCGCGACGCCGGCGGCGTCATCAACCTGGCGCGGCTGCAGCCGGCCCCTGCGCAGGCCGCTGCACCGGCCGCTGCCGGGGCGCCTCCTACCGCACCGGCTGCGCCGGCGCCAGCCGCCGCCGCAGCCGGCCCCGATGTCGTGGTCAGGCACTTCGTGCTCGACGGCGGCACGGTGAACGTCGAGGATTACCAGTCGGGCCACCCGGCCACGCTCGCGCTGGAGCAGATCCAGGCAGAGGTCGCCGACCTCTCCACCCAGGGTACGGCGCCGGGCCATTACAAGCTGCAGGCCGCGCTCAAGTCCGGCGGTACGCTGGGCGCCGAAGGCGGCTTCAACCTGAAGGCCGCCACCCTCGACGGCAGCGCCGGCATCCACGGACTGGAGCTGCCGCCGCTGCAGCCGTTCGCCGGCGGCGTGCTGGCGGCGCGGCTGGCCAGCGGCAGCTTCGATGCCGACACCACCCTGGCGCTGGACTGGTCCAAGACCCCGGCGGCGGTGAAGCTGGCGCCGGCGCGGCTCGAGCTGCACCGGCTGAAGCTGGTGGCAGCGAAGGTCAAGGAGCCGCTGGTCGGCCTCGACCACGGCAGCGTCGATATCGACGAGGTGAACCTGGCGGAGCGGCGGGCCAAGGTTTCGTCGGTCGAGCTGGACGGGCTGGCGCTGCATGCGCAGCGCTCCGCCGGCGGCGACATCGACCTCGCCTCCCTGGTGCGCAGCGGCGCGCCCGCCAACAAGGCGCCGCGCCGGGGCGGCGCCAAGGGCACGGCCAGGGCGCAGCGCGGCGCGCCGGCGGCGGCGCCAGCGCCAGCAGCGGCCTGGCACTACAGCGTCGGCCGCGTGGCGCTCAAGCGCTCCGCCGTGTCGTATGCCGACGCCGCCCACCCGGAGGCGAAGCTCAAGCTGACCGCCTTGGACCTGAAGATCCAGGACATCGGCGACGACTTGCGCAAGCCCTGGCGGCTGACGACCTCCGCCGCGGTCAACGGCCGCGGCCGCTTCGCCGCCAGCGGCACGGTGGCGCCGTCGCCGCTGCGCGTGCGCCTGCATTTCAACGCCCGCCAGATCGACGTCGCGCCGTTCCAGTCCTACGTCAGCTCGCAGCTCAACGCCTCGGTCGCCACCGCCTGGCTGGGCGTCAGCGGCGACCTGGACCTGGCGCAGGGGCGCGCGGGCCTGGCCGGCCGCTTCAAGGGCGATGCCGGCCTGAGCCGGGTCAGCCTGATCGACAAGATCAGCGCCGACACCTTCGCCACCTGGGGCACGCTGAACGTCGCCCAGATCGACGCGGCGTTCGGCGGCGCGCAGACCAGCCTGGACGTCGGCAGCGTCAACCTCACCGACTTCTACGCCCGCGTGCTGCTCGACAGCAAGGGCCAGCTCAACCTGGGCCACCTGGTCAAGCACGCGAACGCGCCGGAGCAATCGCTTACGCGCAGCGCCGCCGCACCCGCGCCGCCGCCGGCAAGCGCCCCGGCCGCTTCGCCCGCGCCGGCAGCCCCTGCCGCTGCGCCGCTGCACGTGCGCATCGGCGCGATCAACCTGCACAACGGCGGCGTCAACTACACCGACAACTTCATCAAGCCGAACTTCAGCGCCAACCTCGCCAGGATCGAGGGCCAGATCGGCACCATCGGCACCGACACCGCGGCGCCCGCGCCGCTGCAGGTGCGCGCGCAGCTCGAATCCAGCGGCCCGGTGGCGATCGACGGCAGCATCAACCCGCTAGCCAAGCCGGCCTTCCTTGACCTGACCGCCAGCGCGCGCGGCGTGACCCTGACGAATTTCTCGCCCTATTCGGAAAAATACGCCGGTTACCGCATCCTCAAGGGCACCCTGTCGGTGGACCTGCACTACAAGCTGGACCACGATGCGCTCAACGCCAACAACCACCTGTTCATCGACCAGTTCACCTTCGGCGACCGCGTCGACAGCCCCTCCGCCACCAGCCTGCCGGTGCGGCTGGCGATCAGCCTGCTGAAGGATTCGCACGGGCAGATCGACGTCAACCTGCCGGTGTCGGGCTCGCTGTCGGACCCGCAGTTCAGCGTCGGCGGCCTGGTCTGGCGCGCCGTCCTCAACTTGCTGGAAAAGGCCATCACCTCGCCGTTCAGCCTGCTGGCCAGCGCTTTCGGCGGCTCCGAGGAGCTCGGCTACGTCGCCTACGCGCCGGGCTCGGCTGTCATCGGCGCGGACCAGGCCGCCAAGCTGGAAACGCTGCGCAAGGCACTGGCGGATCGCCCGGGGGTGAACCTCGACGTGGCCGGGCGTATCGACCCGTCGGCGGACCGCGCCGGCCTGAAGCAGCTGTCGGTGGAACGCCAGGTCAAGCAGCAGAAATTCGACGACCTGGCGGACAAGGGCGTGGCGCCCGACTTCGACAGCCTCGTGGTGCCCTCCGGCGAGTATGGGAAATACCTGGAACGCGCCTACTCGGCGGCGAAGTTCGCCAAGCCGCGCAATTTCATCGGCCTGGCCAAGAGCCTGCCGCCCGACCAGATGCGCAACCTGATGCTGGACAACGCCCCGGCCGGCGATGCCGAGCTGCGCGACCTGGCCGAGCGCCGCGCCGCGGCGGTGCAGCACTGGTTCGACGGCAAGCTGCCGCCGGGGCGGATTTTCATCACCGCGCCCAAGCTCGACACCAGCGGCATCAAGGATTCCGGCCCGGCCACGCGCGCCGACTTCGCGTTGCACTGAACCGGTTCCGCACCGCGCGCGGAGCCTGTGATAAGCGGGGCCTGTGATAAATAATGCCCCGGTGTGACGCAATCTGTGGATTTTTTGCGTCTGATTGCATGCAATAGGCCCAATTCGTGGGGCTGGACGGCGGATGACCCTCCGCACTCCGTACGAAGCGGCGGGTTTCGGTGTTTGGAGCACGACTGGCGCGCGGCGGGTGACACCACCGGCGCCGGCCGCTCACTGGGTGGGGAGTCGTGGCTATGGACAAGTTCAGGCGCCGCCTGGCACCGGGCGACACCCTGTTCGAGCAAGGCGAGCACGGCGACTGCGCCTATATCGTCGAATCCGGCGTGATCGAGATCGTCTGCGACGACGCCAGCGGCAAGGCCGCCAAGGTGCTGGCCCGCCTGGGGTCGCAGGACATCTTCGGCGAGATGGCGCTGTTCGGCGAGCGCACCCGCAGCGCCGGCGCACGCGCAGCCGGCGATGCGGTGCTGACCGTGGTCACCCACGATTACCTGACCGAGCGCCTGCAGGCCTCCGACCCGATGCTGCGCCACTTGCTGCGCACGCTGACCAAGCGCCTGCGCGGAATGAACAACGGCGCCGCGACCACCGCCGCCGGCAGCGGCGCCAAAGCCGCCGATGGCGAAGTCGGGCCGGCCAAGGACGACGAGGACCGCAACCTGGCGCTGTCGCGGGTGCGGGCCGAGCAGGACCTTACCGTGGCCCTGGAGCAGGAGCAGTTCCGGCTGTATTTCCAGCCGATCCACCGGCTTTCGGACGGCAGCATCGCCGGCTACGAGGCGCTGATCCGCTGGCTGCACCCGGAACGCGGCCTGGTGCCGCCGGTGCAGTTCATCCCCCTGGCCGAGGAATCCGACCTGATCGTGCGCATGGGCCACTGGATCACCGACCGGGCCTGCGCCGCGCTCTCCGAATTCGAGGCGCTGCGCAAGGAAAAGAACCTGCGCATCCCGCCGCTGTTCATGAGCCTGAACCTGTCCGGCCGCCAGTTCCAGGACCCGGACCTGCTGCCCACCCTGGACCGCACCCTGGCGCGGTATCCGGTCGACCCGCAGCAGATCAAGCTGGAAGTCACCGAAAGCCTGATGCTGCGCGCCTTCGACGAAAGCGTGCGCCTGCTCAAGGATTGCCGCAGCCGCGGGGTCAAGGTGTCGCTGGACGACTTCGGCACCGGCTACAGCTCGCTGTCCTACCTGCACCGGCTGCCGGTGAACACCCTCAAGCTGGACCGCTCCTTCGTGCTGGCGCTGGACGTCGACGATTCGGGCCGCAAGATCCTGGCGGCCATCGTGCGGCTGGCGCACGACCTGGGCATGGACGTCATCACCGAAGGCATCGAAACCCTGCAGCAATCCGCGGTGCTGCGCGAGCTGGGCTCGGACATGGCGCAGGGCTACTATTTCGGCAAGCCGGTGCCGCAGGCCACCGCGATGGAAACGCTGCAGAACCATCCCTAGTGTCATGAATTATAAATTCATTGAATTAATCTGATACCTTGCTGTCTTAAATTCTCATGAGCACGCAAGGGGGCTGCTATGGGACTGGGACGGCCGATGCCGGAGTTGAAACTGACGCCGGCGGAGAGCGATCAATTGCTGGAATGGACGCGCCGGCATAAGACCACTCAGGCGCTG